>CAZTJJ010000104.1:0-6122 GCA_964614065.1 uncultured Thermotogae bacterium | reverse complement strand
TTCCTGTAACTTCGGATGTCCCCAAAAACCTGCGACACAAGTTAGTGTCAGTTCCGGATTCATTCCCCAGTTTGGTTAGTTTTTCCATTTATTCTATAATCTGGTGTGTCCAAGGGGGCGGTAGTTTGAGAAAGATAGTAGTAACACTAATCGTACTTTTACTCATTTTTAGCGTTTCGGTCATAGCAGAAGAGGATGTAAAAGTTCCATTTAGTGCAGTCAAATCTAGTTGTTATGGGCAAATTGATATGTCTAAGGCAGAGTTTCTGTTATCTGAGATTGGTGAAGAGTGTGTAACGGAGAGTTGGCTCGAGGAAAATCTATCACAAGAAGAAAACAAGAGTAAAACTGAGAGTTCTAAGGATATTTCTGAAGCCACGAGTTCCCAGGTAGGTGGAATAATCAACTCCGACACGGTTTGGACCATGGACCACAGTCCTTATACAGTTACCAAAACAGTACAAATACCCGAAGGAGTAAGGTTGACAATTGAACCTGGCGTTACTGTTATTGCAGGTTTCAGACTTTCGTTTACAGAGTCGCTATTTAAATTGAAGGGAGAAGTTTATGCTAACGGGACAGCTGATAACAAAATAACCTTCGATGTAGGTGGTAAAGTCGGAGGATATCTTTTCAAAGATATTTCAAAAGACCAAGGCACTACGACTATATTTCTAAACTATTGTACTATTCGAAACGGTTTCGGGATAGTGTCTAGACTTTATGGTTCATTTATTCTAAAACATTGTAAAATTAAAAATATGCATGCTCGCTCTAGTATAAGTTCAGAACGTCATGTACTTATTGTAGATAATAAGTTTGTTGATACAGCAAGTTTTCGCATCACAGCCCTAGCAGAAGATGTGCACATTGAATTCAATAAGTTTGTTAATTCGAGAGGGCTGACAACTTGGTTTAATGATAATGTTTACATAAGGTATAATTTATTTAAGAATCCTCAAGATTTTGCAATAAGAAACGTGGCTTTTCGGGGCAACCCAGAGGCCGTTATTAAATACAACTCTTTTACTGATGTAGTTGATATAGCTATAAAGCTTGAACCCGGGCGTGAAAATGCAAACATGACGGCGACCGAAAATTACTGGGGCACCCAAGACAAAGACAAAATTGAGGATATGATATATGATGAAAATGATGACATGGAATGTGAAGGAAAGATAGAGTATGAACCAGTATTAACTGAACCTCACCCTAATACTCCTAAAGATATTAACTACGGTGAGCCTCCTTCTCTAAATGAAGTCATTGCGACCCCTGAAGTTATTGATATTACCGGCACAGATACCAAAGCCGAGGTGAAGTTCCTTGCCCAAGGCCAGGGGATCGAATATATCAAAGTATTAGTTCGTAACTTATCTGGTAATACTGTATTCAACAGTGGCTTCGTTCAAGGTAACAGCTACACTTGGCACCTTTCCACAGAGAGCGAAAAGGTCTCGAGTGGGCTCTTTCTATTTGAGATAACCGTGAAGGGTAACCATCAAACTGTCCGCTCCAAATCCTATAAACTAGTTATCCGCAATAAATCACCTGATTAAAACACGACAAACTGAGAAAACGCCAAGAGATACCTAATATAGTGGCCTGCCTCCCTTGAATATAATTAGAGATGGAACTGGTTGCTTCTTCAAAACTACACATGAATTATGAGGAACGATATTATGACTAATAAAAGATTTGCTGAAGCAGAAATTGAAATTGAAACCGATTTAGAGGCTGACCCAAAGGTATTAATCGGAAGAGTCGAGACAAATCGTTTGATTGACAAAGAGGAGTATTCTGCCGCTTTAGTAGTCACAGCCGTTGATCTTGAATACATCCTTGAAGAGCACCTAAAGCGTTACTATCAAAGAAACAAAGATATGATTCAAGGGGAAATAGATAACGATGATTTCACAAATGATCTAGGCAAGGCAAGGAAAGAGGATTCTGGCTCTTTAAGCTTGTGCATCAGTCTCTTTGAGGATATTTACGAAAAATATTCCGATGATTCTAATTATCCTGACTGGACTGAAGAAATACCCAGAGATCAATGGGAAAAGAGCAAATCTTTTTTTAATAAATTAAAACGAGTCCGTAATGAAATTGCTCACGATCAGGGTGCCTTTAAAAATATAAGAGAGCTTAATCATGAAACATACGATAGTGAGAAAAAAATCAGAGATTTAATTGATTCGGTATATGAATTTTGCAAACAGCATTCTGCTTAGCTTCAATTAAAACCCAAGCCAACTTCAAAACAGTGGAATGGTTGGGTCATTTTTAGCGGCTCTGAATTTGGTCTTTACCTACAATTAGAAGTTGGGAAACAAGACAAAAATTATAACTTCCGGTCCTTGGCTCAAAAGATTGACAAAAAATCTAAATCAGACTTATTAGGGCAACAAATAACGAGGTGTAGCTGCAGGCCTTCTAGCAGGTGCCATAGTCTGGCTGGTCCTTTGAGGATGATAAGGAAAAGGGAAAGGTGAAAGGGTTAAACGGAGGCTTTTTCCCAATTAGTTTCACTTAAAATGGCAATCGGAAGGTACAGAGTTCGGCAATCTTCTTTGGCCCCTCCATTTTCACCAATTTGGTTAGTTTTTCCATTTATTCTAGGCCTTGACTTACCCAGTTTTTTCGAAAATGCTATCTACCCTATTATCCCGTGTTTTTTATCACCGAAATTAGATTTAGGCCTCTCGATCGGAATCTTACTTTTACTCGAGTAAAATTTATGTTATTCGATCTTTTAGCTAATTATGGCTAGAGTGCTCTCGTAGGAACCCTAACCATCGGATTTCATTTCTAGCACTTCCGCCTGACCTTGATCTTCCACCTTCCATTCCCAGGGCTTTAAATAACCACTAAACGGCATATAGTCAGCATAGTTCTTTACTCCATACTGATCTTTCGGAGGAGTGGGGCTATAGTTAGCCTGAACGAGTTCCACGGAGTCTTGCGGATCATTCCAGATGGTCAAATTGGCTGGATCAAAAGCCATTGGATAGTAAAGTTTTCTGTCTTTACTTCCTAAAGCAAAGTGGTTATCTTCACACTGGAAGGTGGCAAAGATCGCTTGTTTTTTTTCGCTTAGCTGCCAAAGATACAAGATGTAATTTTCCTGGCTACTTTGAATGAGGTGATCGGCCCTATCAACATGGTAACCCCTTCCATCGCCGTCCTCGACAGGATACTTTGACCTCTCTTCCGACAGACTGACTGGATCAAAGAAATAGTATTTCCCTTCGTGCTTGATATAGCTTGTACAATGACCACCTACGTGATTACTATCGAAGGCAGAGTGCCTCCAGACGTAACCAACTTCTTCATAATCATCTTCCAACAAATATCGGATAATATTGGCAGCGCTGGCACAATTAACAGTGCCGTCCCTGATTGCTGGCTTTGCAGGCTTCGGAAAGCCCCATCTTATACCTTTTTGCCCTTCTGTTTTCGCATTGTGGATATTTGGTTCTGTGGCCAGATGAATGAAAGAGAGAGCCTCAAATAGGACGTTTATTTGTTTTTTCGCCTTCTCCGGCTTGCCTTTCAAACACAGTATCTCGGCTTTAGTGTTATCGGGAGTTCCTAACGAAGCGGCTGGAACCCAGTAGGTTTTAGGCTTTAAATCCTCAAACCATTCACTTAAGTCAACCTTAAAATCAGCGTTTACCCGCAAACCTTGAACATCGTAGTCCTCCGGATTATGCACTCGATGTAAAGTATGCTTTGGATCCGGTTGTTGAGACCATTTCCTTTTCCATAAATCTTCCGTCTTGTCTGTTTGTTTATTATATTTTTGATCCCGCAACCAGGTTTCTTTAACCCAAGACTTCTTGACAGTCACTTTTTTCTTGCTAAATTGTTCGGAAGTAAGCTCTCCATACTTGCTGGTCTTAATGGCCGAAAACGGCACGGTTATCGTTTCACTGTTTTGTTCCTTCTCTGAAACTTCCTTGTTTACCTTCAGCCAGTCCTCTTTGATCCAGGTTCGCGGGACAAGGATTGTCCCCTTGTCTAACTGTTCTGAAGTTAATTTTCCATACTTGCTTAATTTTATTGCCGAAAGCGGAACCTTTATTTCTTCTTCAGCTGAGACCAAAATGGAAAAAGATAGGATAACAATAGCCACAACCGGTAATGCGAATGCACCCAGTATCTTTCTCACCCTTACCTCCTATTTGTTAGATGTATTTCTAGGATTAATTTCACATAGAAAATTTGTATGAAAATAACCCCCGTAGTTAGTTTATGTGGCTATACCGGATTCTTCTGAGAAAACCCCTTGTAGATAAACATCATGTGTTCTATCCCAAGATCTAGCTTCTATAAGTGACTAAAAGCTAACTAGCAATCAGGAAAAGGGACCGACTCCCCTTTCTCGTTTCGCTTTTACAAAATGGATTCTGGCAGTGCCCATTACATCGTTACCCTCTTCATCCGTGCCTATGAATATGTAGTCTTCAAAGTAGATATCATTTTTACTAGGAAACCCACCCCGAAAGTTTTTAGCCTTATTGGGATAAAGTTTATGGAAACCCCACTCCTTCAATTGCTCTTCTTCCGCCGTGTGGTGAGTTATATAATCTCCTTTCATTGTAAATAGTTTTGAAATAAATCTCTCAACTGTTACCGATCCTTCCACATCAGAAGAAAGTTGTAACGTGTAGCGCCACATTCCCTTATCATTGGCAAAAACAGTTTCTTTTTTTGGTACTACTTTTATACCCTTAAACTCCGTCTCAGCGAGACAACTGGAGAAACCAACAAACACCAGCCCCAGGACTAAAATAACGGGTAAGACATTCTTTTGTTTCATCGTAAACCTCCGTTTAAAAGATGATAAGGGGTTGCGTAATTATTTCGTACCACTTTATACACTAACGTTTTCGAAGGCTTTTACCACTCCGGTAGACCCTACTCCGTATTGAGAGCAGTTAATGGGAAACTTCAGAATGTAGAGCTATTCCGATATTCTAGGACAAACGCTATTTGAAACAATGGAGGGTGATGGGATAGCCGAGGTCAAAGAAATAACTTATGATAAACTGTCTTAATTGTGAGGTCGGGGTATAATATAGTTGGAATTCTAAATCTACAATGGGTGTTTGGTATGAGGCTAATCGTGGCTCCGCTGGGTTTTATCACCGGTCTTCTCGGCTCTCTGATCTTACTGTTACTTGGCAAAGGCAACCAAAACCATGCATGATAGACGAAGGAAAATTGTTACCAACGGTGGAGGAGTAAAAGGCTCACTTGTACCTGTAATCTGGCTCGTTCCTCTTGTAGTTGTCTCTAAAAAGATTTGAAGTTTTTGTAAATTCCGGCTGCCAAGCCTCAATAGTTTTCCTAACCCTGAATTAATACCACAACCGTAAACGGTTCTTACGCTGACTTCGTCTGCAATATCTCCATTACAATTCGAATGGTTATCAGTGCCCAACCTGCCAGTATTAAAAACCAAAGTACTTTCCTGGCTCCTTCGATGAGTTCAAGTGCCAATAGTATGACTGTTATCTCACCTAAGTAACCAAGCGGCATAACTAGATTTGATAATTTAATTCCGGTTATCTCGTTGATAACAAAGACGAGAAAGCCACCAATTGCTTTGGCGATGGTATCAATATAGGAAAGTATCTTGTCTAAAAGGTTCTGTTTTTCGTTTGCGGTGATGGTTAGCTGGTAAGTGTGTATCCAAATCGTAAGTAGTCAAAAGAAGGCAAATATGAATTATCAAACAGTCCACTTTCTTAACGGATAGTGGTGTGACAAATATTGGTGACAGGACTCTGCACTTTTAGGTGCCCGTTCTCTGTATAAATTACTTACCAAAGTCACCCCACGAAAATCCTCTTCTGCTGATGGATGATCGTGTCAACAACCTAGGTTTACAAAACAAATAATATCGTAATATTTTCTGACATATGACGTTCATCGGATGGAGTATTACAGTTCGTCCAGAATCTCCCTATTGAGCTTGACAAAATTCTGAATCGTGTTATAATGCTAGTGAATAGGATCATAATCACATGCGTATATTCTAACTACAGCGTACCTGTAGAATATGTTTATATAGTCCTGAGTACCCAAAGGGACAAAAAGACAACCAGGGACGATCA
>CAZTJJ010000103.1:0-6170 GCA_964614065.1 uncultured Thermotogae bacterium | reverse complement strand
TGTCAAAGACCATGCCCGGTAAAGGGCGCTTGAAAATATAGTGGGTGGAGGGGGTGATTTCAAGTGGTGGGGGGTAAAATTTGACATATTTTTCTGGAGAATCCAAAGTTCTCAACTAAATTTAAGGGGGGTCCGAAAAGTTTTCGTTAAGTTCCACCTGGTAACCGTTGACAAAATCTATTCCGCTCATCAAGCACTTGGACGGTGGTTGTACATTAGTTAACTTCACGGCGGTTTCATTCCCGCACTTCACGACGAATCCCACACTGCGCGTATCGATTATTTCTCCCGGTTTGACATCCAAAACGTCCTTCCCAAGGGGTAATTGATCAAATAACTTCTGGGTCAGCCGGCCTAGATTTTGACTACGACAAATCTTAACCCGCTGGCCGTCATAAAACGAATAGGCACCGGGCCAGGGATACATCCCTCTAATATGATTATGAACATCATTAGAAGGCTGTGTCCAGTCTATGCGTCCATCTTCTTTGGATAGCTTGGGAGCATAACTGGGATCTCCTCGCTGTGGTGTAGGGGAAATCTTACCACTGCTCAGCCCTGAGAGGGTACTGAGTATTGCTTCTCCTGCCATCTCAGTCAGCCTGTCGTGAAGCTTACCAGCAGTTTCGTTAGGACCAATCTCAGTCTCTTCCTGAAGCAAAATGGGGCCGGTATCCATTCCCTCATTCATAATCATCGTGGTGACCCCGGTCTTTTCCGCACCCGACAGGATTGCCCAATTTACCGGTGCTGCTCCTCTAAATTTGGGTAGCAGCGATCCATGAATATTCACCGGGAACTCAACTAAGTTCAACAATTGACCTGAAATCTTCTGGCCGTATGCTACAACCACGAAAGCATCCACTGATAGGTCCCGAGCCCGCTTTAGAGAGTCCGGCGAATTTATATCATTCGGTTGATAAACGGGAATACAAAGCTCCAGAGATTTGTTCTTTACTGGAGAGTAGTAATCTGTCATTCCCCTACCATGTGGAGAATCAGGTTGAGTAATAGTAAGCTTCACATTATGATGAGAAGCGACCGCTTCCAAAGCAGGCAAACCGAAATCAGCAGTTCCAATAAATATTAACTCCAAGTGGAATATCCCCTTATCACAGAAGGTTCAGTATTGATGACAAAAAATTATATCAGACCACAATAGCTTTTCGAAGTCTCTTTTGACTCCCAGTTGCCCGTTCGCTAAAATCAGGTAAACCAATATTGTTATCGAAATATCAATTGGCATTTCGCGAGGGCCATACAGGCTAAGGAAATATTATCATGACCCGGAGAAATAACAAAGAACAAAACAGGACAGAAAAACTGAAGAAGATTCTTGAACTAGAAAAGGATTCAGGGTTTGATAACAGCTCAGTGCTCGGAGGATTACAGAGCCTTTCAGAGAAATTCATTGAAAATAACCAAGTACTCGAACTGCTAGAAGACTACGAAACCAAAGAACCATATGAGCGGCAGGTAATAGTGGAAGAAATTGAGAATATAGTAGAATCTGATACGGAAGATTCTAGCCTACATGCCAAGGACTCCCAAAATCTAAACAGATCGGTAGAGAAAGCGATTGGCGTAGGCAAAAAAAGAGCCAAAAATCTAGCCGAAATTGGTATAAACACTGTTAGAGATTTACTTTTTCATTTCCCAAGGAAGATTGAAGATCGTCGTAGTGAGAAGAAGATCTCCCAACTTCAAAACGGTGATAAATGTACTATAACGGGGAAAGTCCGGGGCACGGTAAAGATCCAACCGAAAAAGAAACTGCAGCTGGTAAAAGCGAAGATAGAAGATGAAACTGGAGAGGTCTATTGTATCTGGTTTAACCAGCCCTGGGTTAGGAACCAATTGAACGAAGGCATGGAGATAGCCCTCTTTGGGGAAGTAAAAAAAGAGTACGGGAAACTACAAATAGAAAACCCCATCTGGGAACCGGCTAATAAAAAGGAAAAGACGAGAAAACTTGTACCTATTTACCCGGCAACAACAGATTTATCTCAAAGAAACATGCGCTGGATTATCCATCAAAACGTAAACAAGTTCCTCCCCTGGCTGAGTGAATTTTATCCGGACGAAGTCGCAAACAAATATGATCTATGGAACAGGAAAAAGGCTTTAAAAAACATTCATTTTCCAGAGACCCTATCAAATTTTATCAAGGCTCGGCAGAGCCTGTCATTTTCGGAACTCTACCTGTTTTACTACGGATTATCAGTTCGAACCCGTGAAAAGCAGGGTCAATCAATCTCCATCAAAGTAAATAAGGGAAGACTTAACACGTTTAGGCAGAAGATTCCGTTCTCACTAACCAGTGATCAACAAAGGACTCTAGACGAAATAATGAACGATTTGCAATCCCCCAAGCCAATGAACCGATTACTCCAGGGTGACGTGGGCACCGGGAAAACGATAGTAGCTGCAGCAACTGCTTTCATCGTAAGCGAAAGCAAGAACCAGACTGCTTTAATGGTCCCAACAACTGTACTGGCGGAACAACATTTCAAAAACCTGTCAAAGATTTTCCGCCAATTACCGCTGAAACCACAAATATTAACAGGGAACACCTCGAGCGCACAAAGAGAGGGAATCCTGAAACAACTCGAATCTGGAGAAATAGACATCCTCGTCGGTACCCACGCCTTGCTGGAAGAAGATATTAATTTCGAAAACCTAGGTTTGCTCATCATCGACGAAGAACAAAGATTCGGTGTAGCACAAAAAGAAAAACTGCGCAAGGATTACAGTCCGGTCAATCGGTTAGTATTAAGTGCGACCCCCATCCCGAGGACAATAACTTCCACGGTATTCGGGGAATTTGAGGTTTCCCGACTGGAAGAATTCCCTGGTGGAGAAAAAAATATCCAGACTTACTGGGTTAGTGAAGGCAAGAGAGATCAGATCTACGAATATGTCCGGCAAAAACTGAAAGACAGCTACCAGGGGTTCATCGTATTCCCTCTAATCGAAGAGTCAGAGAAGATAGATTCACACTCGGCGGTAGAAATGCAGAAATCACTGTCGGAAAAACAACTGAATGGGTTAAAACTGGGCCTGCTTCATGGCAAGATGAGCGAGGACCGAAAAGCAGAGACCATCGAAAAATTTAGAGCAGGAAATCTTCACGCCATAGTCTCCACAACGGTCATTGAAGTGGGAATAGATATACCACAGGCCAATATCCTTGTAGTAGAAGAGGCAGATCGTTTCGGGCTTACTCAGCTCCATCAACTAAGGGGAAGAATCGGCCGGTCAAGTCAGAAATCTTACTGTTTTGCCATAGCTTCTCCCCAAACTGAAAAAGGTCGGGAAAGGCTAAAAGCTTTCCGCGATATTCTGGACGGTTTCGAGTTGGTGGAAAAAGATTTGGAGATTAGGGGACCCGGAGACCTACTAAGCTCGGCTCAACACGGTTTTCAAAACAGCTTTTACGCTTGTGATTTCTTAAAAGATTACGATATAATGAAGAAAGCAAGGAAAGAAGTAGAGACAGCTCTTGAGAATCAAGAGAAAGAAACTGAATTTAACCACTTAATTGAAGAATATTTTGGGGCAAGCTTCTGGAAATCGATTTAATTTCATAGGAGGATTCCTTAACTTAGATGATTGACGAAGAAAGTATTCATCATGTCGAAGAACTTGCTGAATTAAGCCTAACCGGTCAAGAAAGAAAGGATTTGGCAGAAGATCTAGGCAGAATAATAGATTACGTCAACAAACTCCAGGAACTGGAAACGGAAGACGTCGAACCGTTACGTCACATATTAGAGGTCGAAAACGTAGTCAGAAAAGATGCAAAAGGCAGTACACTTCCTCACAAAGAAGTCTTCAAAAACGCTCCTGTCAGGGACCGGAACTTTTTTAAAGTTCCCAGGGTAATAGACAAAGACTAGTCAAGTATTCTGAATATTTCTTAACTCTCAAGAAGCTAAACACGGTGTATCTAACTACTTGGTAATATCCAAGTGAAAATTACTAACCATTTCCGAATCAACAATGAGTAACCCAAGCTACGTCATCGGACTTGATCTAGGCACCACAAGAGTCAAGGCTATCTTGATCAATGAGGACGGCCAGATTATGGCAAGCGATGATGCCGACTATCCATTACACCGGCCCACAAATGATGCCGCTGAACAGAACCCAGAAGATTGGTGGAAATCTACCTGCAAGGTAATCAACACAACCGTAGAGAAATCCGGTGCCGATGTGGAAGATATCGTTGGATTAGGGATAGCTGGACAGATGCATAGTGCCGTCTTTCTGAACGATAAACTTAAACCAATTCGTCCCGCAGTCACCTGGGCTGATAACCGAACAGGGCCTGAAGCTCAGGAAATTGAAGATAAGTTTGGCACAGAAAAACTCCTTGACATAACTTACAACCTAAGCCTGCCAGGATTTACAGCGTCCAAGGTCCTCTGGCTAAAACATCACGAGCCAAAGCACTTTGAGCAACTAGTTAAATTGGTCCTACCCAAAGATTATCTACGTTATAGGCTAACCGACGAACTCCTAGCGGAAAAAGCCGGGGCATCCGCCACCTTGCTTTTTAATCTGGCCGAAGAGGACTGGTCCGATGATCTACTCCAGGTTGTAGGATTGACCAGAAAACATGTTCCACCTTTAGTTGAACCACTTGCGCTCGCCGGAGAAATCACCGAAAACGCGGCAAACAAGACCGGTTTGGTTCCAGGAACCCCGGTAGTCGCTGGCGCGGGAGACCAGCAAGCGGGGGCACTGGGGATAGGTGCAGTAAAACCTGGAATTGTTGTTTCAACGATAGGAACTGGCGGCCAAATTTTTACAACCACACCCAGGTTAATTAAACCTCACCAAGGCAGAACTCACGTATTTCGAGGTTGCTTACAGGATAGTTGGCACGTTATGGGAGCCATGCAAACTGCTGGACTCGCCTTGCGCTGGTTTAAGGAAAGTATACTTGACCAGTACACGACCAACGAGCTTAGCTATGACGAAATATCCAGATTGGCGGACAACGCTCCCGCGGGAAGTAACAACTTATTATTCTTACCTTATTTAGCCGGAGAACGTAGTCCCCATATGGACCCGCATGCTCGGGGCTGTTTTATTGGATTAACCCTGAACCATGAATTACCCCATATCTTGCGAAGTATTATGGAAGGAGTCACTTTTGGGATGAAGGATTCTCTAGAACTGTTTCAAAATCTGAACCTACCTATACAAGAAATCCGTTGCTCAGGCGGTGGAGCAAACAGCCCAGTATGGAAACAAATTCAAGCTGACATATATCAACAAAGGGTCGTAAAAACAAATATCCAGGAAAACTCCGCCTTTGGAGCTGCTGTCATGGCTGCAGTAGGATCGGGATTGTTCCCTTCCGTCTCCGATCAAAGCATGGACAAACTTATAAAGGTCACTGAAGAAACTTTACCCAAAGCTGAGAACATTGAGCCATATAAGAAATTCCATAATAGATTTCAAAAACTCTACCGGGTATTAAAACCTGAGTTTGAAGCTCTTTCTGAAAATCGACAATAAAACCAAGTGCTGAGCATATCCCACAACTTTTTTTAAACACTTGCTTGTTCCCTATGAGCTAATCCCTCTGCTCTTCCTCATCTTTTCTACCCTCACGCAAGTAATCCCAAGGATATATATCACTTTTATTTAGGATGTAGAGTGCAGGCAAGACGAAAACCGTTTGTCTAAGGTAATCATCTAGGTCAGAGAAGGCAGCTTGACACAATGATTCAAAACTGTTATACTGGTTGACTGGTTAACCAATTTGGGATTATTACGAAATACCGGAGATTTCTTATTTCACATACAATGAGTTTTAATAAAATTAGACAAAAAAAAGCATATATTGAAATATCTGAACAAATCATCAATTCAATTATTGAGGGCGATTTTGACGTTGGAGATAAGCTTCCCTCAGAGCGTCAGCTTACTGATGAAATGGACGTCAGTCGCAATTCTGTAAGAGAAGCTCTCGGTGTCCTACAGGTACTAAATATAGTGGAAACTCGTCCCGGCGCGGGCACCTTCGTTAAAACTTCACCAGACACAAAAGAACTGAAAGCCCTGATTTTCCCGATTCTCGAGGAAAGTGAGAGCCCTCTCGTCGTATTTGACGCCCGCAAGGCATTTGAACCTGGTGTTGTTGAACAAGCTATTGG
>CAZTJJ010000102.1:0-6208 GCA_964614065.1 uncultured Thermotogae bacterium | reverse complement strand
ACGGCTGGAAAGTGCCACAGAGAACAGACCACCGGCACTTACTTTAGTATTCACTCTGAACGGAGAGATACAAGTACAACTAAATGTTTCTACTGTAAGTTAAAGTAAATCTCAAAGTCCATACTAAAGTAAGTGCCGGAAAGGGTGAAACGGTGAGGTAAGAGCTCACCACTTCCTCCGTGAGGAAGGAAGGTACGGTAAACCCCGGCTGGAGAAAAGCCAAATAGGGAGGCGTGGAGTGACCCGCTCCGCTAAACCTCCGGGTAGGCTGCTTAGATAGATGACCCCTCCACACAGAATCCGGCTTAACTTCCCCTTTTTTTATTTGCTTAATCTATTGTAGGTTCAACAAATGGTTTTACCAATAATAGGGCTTATGCAAAATCCCAAATGTAAGTAGAGTCCACCTCAGGTATTAGATTCCCAAGTAAGCCTCTCGGACAAGATCAGAGTCGAGGAGCTCATCCCCCGGGCCTTCCTTTCGAATGCTACCGTTTTGAAGAATGTAACCCCTGTCTGCCTGTTCTAAAGCCCTCTTTACATTTTGTTCAACAAGGAAAATTGTCATTCCTTCCTGTTGAATAGTATTTAGGGTTGATAGAACTTTATCCACAAAAATAGGCATTAAGCCCAGTGAAGGCTCGTCTAACATCAACAGCTTTGGCTGACTCATTAACGATCGTCCGATGGCCAGCATCTGTTGTTCTCCTCCACTTAAAGTTCCAGCTTTCTGATTCTGTCGTTCCTCTAAGATGGGGAACAGTTCAAGGACCCAATCTCTTCTTTCCTTCATTACCCGTTCATCCACTTTTAAGGAATATGAGCCCAGTTCGAGATTATCCTCGACGGAAAGCTTCTCGAAAATATGTCTACCTTCTGGTACCTGCGAAATGCCGGCTTCTACGATTTGATTGGGTGGATGACAATCTATTCGTTTTTCATTGAACCAGATTTCCCCTTTTCTTGGACTCAATAAACCAGAGATAGTTTTTAGCAGCGTCGATTTCCCTGACCCGTTTGCTCCCACAAGCGATACCAGTTCTTGATCTCTGATCTCCATGAATATATCGCTTAAAACCCTAGCTTCACCGTAATAGACGTCAACTTCTTCAATTTTTAACATTGTATTCTTCCCCTAAATAGGCTTCGATCACTCTTTTGTCTTTTGCGATGTTCTTTGGTTTATCATCAGCAATTACCTGACCAGTGTCCAGGACTACTATTCGATCAGCTATATTCATGACTGCGTCCATAACGTGTTCTACCAGTAGAATAGTTATGCCAGTATCGTGTAATTTATGGATGAGCTCAAGCGCTTCATTGATTTCTTTAGAAGTTAGTCCGGCCATCGGTTCGTCTAACAACATTAATTCTGGGCTAGTTGCCAGCGCTCTGATGATTTCTAACCTCTTCTTGTCCGCTATAGTCAGGCTGCCGCCGATTTGGTCAGCCTTTTCTGCCATACCGGTAAACTCCAGTAGTTCCTCGGCTTTGTCTATAGCTAACGGTGTTGAGTTGATTCTATTGAATGCGCCCGTCATTACGTTCTCCAGCACCGTCATTTCTTTCCAGGTCCGGGTTAGCTGAAAGGTTCGTACTAGTCCAAGGGCGCAGATTTTACTCGGCCTCATACCGGTGATCTTTTGGTGTTTAAAATATATTGTTCCAGAATCAGGAAGCCTGGAGGACCCTTGCGGCCGTGCACCGGTGATCATGTTGAAAAGAGTTGTCTTTCCGGCTCCATTTGGGCCAATGAGTCCCACAATCTCGCCTTCCTGTACAGACATGTTAATATCCTTGTTGGCAAAGACACCTCCAAAGGTTTTTGTCAAATTCTCGACTCTCAGTATATCCCCATGCTTTTCTTGATTCACTATTTCCTCCCCTCCTTCTTGAACATAGTATTGAGAAGGTCGTGTAAACCCTTTGGGCGAAATACTACTACAATAACGACCAGAACGCCGAATATAATGAAGTTAATTCCTCCCCCAGCACCAGCTAAATAGGCTCGTAAGAATTCCTCTAGAGGCACCATTAGCGCAGACCCGATTAACGGGCCGACAATTGTGCCTACACCTCCCAAAATGGCTGGAAGAATCATCTTCATAGATATCATCACGTCAAATACCATTGGAGGATCAAAGTAAAGTTGATATTGAGCGTAAAAAGCCCCTCCTATGGCAACCAGTGCGGCACTGATGTAATAAGCTACGTGCTTATAGTATGTAGTGTTAATGCCGATGCTTTCTGCCGCCTTCTCGTTTGACTTGATGGCTCGAAGATAATAACCTATCTTGCTCCTGGTCATCACATATATAAAAAGCGTCTCGACAACTAGAAGGGCCAATATGATGTAATAGTAAGGAATCTTTGCTGTATGATATTGTAGGTTCAGCAGATTTGGGGTGGTCAAGGGGATCATTATACCCGTGGCTCCTCCTACATACATCCAGTTCATAAAGATAACTCTTATTACTTCAGCTACTGCCCAGGTTGCAATCGCAAAATAATGCCCTCTCAACCCGGCCTGGAAACTGGGAAACGCTATGAGGGCTGCGAGTCCCATTGCTATAAGGCTACCTGTGAAGAGTCCCAACCAGGGGTTTATTGCAAAATTCTTTCCTAGCACAGCAACCGTGTAGGCACCCAGCCCAAAGAAAACAGAGTGGCCAAAGGACACGTACCCTGTGAAGCCACCGAGAATATTCCATGCAGCTGACAGAAAGCCGAACAACAGAGCCATAATCATAATATGTTTGTAAAATGTCCCTCGAACTACAAGCGGGAGCACTGCCAAAACCGCAATAAGTACGATAGAATAAAATACGTAACTTTTCTTTATATTAAGCATTCTTTACCACCCAAATAGACCTTTTTTCGGGCGTATCATTACCACAACTAAATATCCAGCGAAAATTATTGCAAACTTGAAAGCTGGGCTGAGGTAGAAACCGGTCAATGCTGCTAAGATCCCTACAAGTACCCCAGCACCCAATGCACCAGTAATACTACCGAACCCCCCCAAAGCGACAATGACGAAGGAAAGGAGTACAAAAGTTGATCCAGATTCCGGGGAAATGGTGAAAAAATTGGTTAAAATTGCCCCTGCAATACCGGTCATAGCTGCACCTATCCCAAAAGTTATAGTGTAAAGTCTCTCCGTATTTACACCCACTAGCAATGCCGCCGTTTTGTCCATGGAAATAGCCTGGATTGCTTTGCCCGTTCGTGTTTTTTTGATGAAATAGTAAAGCGCGCTTATAACAAGAATACTAATCAATGCTCCTACCAATTTTGGTCTACTAACTATTAACCCACCGAGTTCCCAACTTCCCTCCAGAAGTGGATTTTCGACTGTTCTATAATCTGGCCCAAATGAAAGTAATGCCGTGTTTTTTAAGATAAGAGATAGCCCGTAAGTCGCCAGTAAAGCGGTGATCAGAGGTGCATCCACTATCTTATTTAAAACAAGTTTGTACAATATCACACCAAGTAGAAACAACCCGATTGCACTTAGAGGGATGGAAGCAAGTGGGTCAATTCCTGCTAGCGCGAATCCCCAGTAAGCGATAAACATACCCCACATCATTAGGTCTCCATGGGCAAAATTTATTATATCCATCACACCCCAGATTAGAGTAAGCCCCACCGCTACAAGAGCGTAGATAAGGCCGATCATGATACCTGAGATAAGAACCTGAAAAAACATTCGAACCTCCGTTTAAGAAAAACAGAGCTGATCCCGGGATACAGGGATCAGCTCTGGTAAACTTACATTAGGAAACTTTTAGCGTTCAGACCATGAAGGAATTGGCCAAACTATGTCTGCGCTGGCAACTTTTAACGGCAATACAGTGACGTACTTACCTTCTTGAACCTGCACAATTGCAGACTTAGCTAAAACGTTTTGGCCTTTCTCGTTGAATTTTATTCCTCCGCCTACGTTAAGGTTTGTGTCGAAGTCCGTGGCCTGTAATGCCTTCGTCAGCTCTTCCGGCTCGGTAGTTCCTGCTCTCTCTAAAGCGTCAGCAAGGACAAACGGCACTTCGAAAATTTCCATCATTACGCCGTCGATTTCAACTCCACCGGGAGAATATTCCTTGTAGACTTCGTTCGATTTCCTAAGTACTGGGGTGGTTTCAATCAGTTCTGGTGGCAGGATAGATGATCCACTGAAGTACCAGGAGTCTTTACCCAATTTTTCTACAGATGTTGGATCATCGAACCCTCCACAAAAAGCGAACATGCCTTTTGGAACCCACTTGAATTCCTTAAATGTGTTGACGATTAGGACGTAGTCGTTCAACAAGCTTGCCGCTATTACCACGTCAGGGTCTGCTTGTTTGAGCTTCATTACAGCGCTATCGACGTTTGTTGCCCCAAATGGATAGGGTACCTTGGCTACCATATCGTAAGAATGTTCGCGGTGCTTATTTGCCTCTTCGACGCTCATAGCTGCGTGCTGCCCGAATTCGGTATTTTCATATATGACTGCGATGCTTTCTATTTCATAACCTTTTTCTTCTCTTAACTCGTCCATAGCATCCAGATAACCTATTGAATCCATTTTATCCGTTACCGCTAGTCGAAAGAAGTGCTTTAAACCTCTTTCCGTTAGAGCCGCAGAGCTGGAACAACCCGAGATGAATGGAATACCGTATCTTTCGGCTACAAAGCTGGCTGGTTTGGTCACAGCACTATTGTAACAACCAATCAGTGCCTTAACGTTTTCTCTGGTTAGTAAGCGTTCTGCTTCTGATTTCCCTACGTTAGGCTCCGCTTGATGGTCGGCATGCACTATCTTTAGTTTCGCCCCTCCCATACTGGCTATACCTTCGGTCTTTGCGCTAGGAAGGTCAAATTCGGGATGGGGGTTGTTAACTATGTCCACAGCAGCGTCTATGGCAGCTTTACAACGAGCACCTGTATCGGCAATCTTTCCAGATAAGGGGTAAAGTGCTCCAATTTTTATTGTTTCTGGATTTGACTCGGCGAGAGCTGTGATCCCTCCAAATATAAAGCTCAATGAAAATACAACTGCTAAAACGAGAAGTAGAGATTTATACTCCTTCATTTTAAATACCTCCAGGTAAAATGACTGTGATTGAAATACATTGAGTATATATCAACCTACAAATGGAACAAATTTGAAAATAAATCACCTCCTTGCTCAGTTTGTCTTTAATGTAAATCCCCTCGTTAGTTACTACAAACGGAGTTCTTTGGTCGATTGGTAGTACCAAAAATCCAGAACTGTTTAATGCTATCAAATCTTGAAAGAATTGTCAAATAACCTTTTCAAAATCTACTTTCCCTAATTGTTATCTAGCTTTCGCCGTAACTGAGTACCATCTACTTCTGTATCTGTTATTGGTACAAGAACGGCCTTATACCAGATCCGGTTCTTTTTTTTGTTGAACCTGTCCGATATCCAACCGATAGGCAGCAGTGTCACCAATTGAACGGTGGTGTAGCTGGTGGTAAACATACCAACCCAGAATCCGCTTGCCTCGAACAGGTCGGCGTAGATGGCGATAAAGTTCAGAAGGGTGGTTATGCCTAACGATATGGAAAATTGAGTGATGTAGAGTGGCAAGAATTTTTTTCTTCACTGTACATGAAACTTAAACCACAACCTTTCTACTCCTGGGTAATTAATATTTTTGTGCGTTAGTGTACCGTTTCAGGAAAATGTCAGTATTTTGCCAATTCCAAAGACACCACTTTTGACACTTCACGGTTGAACGACCTCTCTTAGTTTGTTGATGTTTTATCTCTTTTCAAGTGTCTTTTTTTCAACTTCTCGAACTGCAACATTCATATTTAGCTAGTTTCATTTTAGCCCTGACGACCCCGCAAACCTTTGTACGTGACCACTTTTATCGTTCTAATCACCGGCAAGCTCAGACCGTCAGTCATCTCCGAGAGTTCTTCGTTCGACAAGTCCATATTTTGCACCACCGTTTTTACCTTTTCAGCGGTGATTTTAGTCATGTCGTCCGCAGACTTATTTATCGGGGTTTTGGTCATTTTGCCCTCCTCTGAAAGCCACAATCTCCCCACAAACGGACTCAGCGGTTCTTTTAAGATTTTCATGGGAGTCGGATACGGTTTTCACTCTAGTAAAAAACAGGGACGGTGTTTGACAATTTGACATTATCACATAGTTTGCTTCATCTGTGTTGTTCACCAAAATTAGCCGAGGAAG
>CAZTJJ010000101.1:0-6223 GCA_964614065.1 uncultured Thermotogae bacterium | reverse complement strand
AAGTTAAAGGCGGCCAAAACCGTAAATATCAAGTTACGGATAACGGTTTCACCTATCTTGAGCGGTTACATCAACTTGAGCAAAGTAACATAGACCTAAACTCGGCCCAAAGTAAACTACTGGAAGAGCTTGAAAGCCCGGAAGAGGAAAGCGTTAAGGAAGAGGAAAAGCCGGATAAAGTAAGCCCGAAGTACGTAGAATTACTGGAGGAAAGGGTTGAAGAGTTGAAGGAAGACAAGGCTAGGCTTCAGGAGAAAGTTGAGACGCTTGAGCAACGGCTTTTACCGCCGGAGAAAAAATCTGGAAACGTCTTAGATCGGTTCCTTAACTGGCTTTCGGGTAAATAGGCCCTATCCAACCCCCGCCGGAGCGCTTAGAGCCCAACAGAACGCCGCTCAGAGCTTCCGTTTATCCCCTATTAACCGCTTCCAGTCCAATATCTCCGCTATACGGTCTTCTGTCCGGTCCGGATGTTTTTTGATGGTCTCAATCAATTCGCTGGCTTCCTCAAAAGTTAGATCATTGGTTCCATCAATCTCTTCCCTGTAAGCTTCCCGGTAGAATTTTACCCGCTCGCCGTGTGAAAGCTCCATACGGCCGGAGAGGAAGGCCTGAATACACTTTCGCTGGTTATCCGTTACCATACTGAGGCCCCCTTAACCCCTTCCTTTCCACTTCTTTTATTAGCCTGATAAGCTTAACCCAAAGGCCTGTCTGCTCAGATAGCACTTTGTCTGGTAGGTCCATGTTCTCCAGCACGATCTTCACCCGCTCCTCTGTAATTACGGTCTTCTTAAATTTAGTTTGTTTCATTAAAGAAAGTATCTCCCGGGGGTGGAGGAAACCCCCGGGAGGGTCCTAGAGCCGGCCCTGCTTGCTCTTATTCGAGTAAATGCAAGCGGGCTAAATTCCGGATCTTCTGTGGATAAGTATGGTCAGGCGTCTGACCTAATTCCTTGAGCCTTCCCCATGCTGACCGGAATACTGGCAACTTCTCTTCCGGAGTCTCCAGCTTTTTAATCTCTTGCTGGAGGTTCTCACATATCGCTTGTGGATCCGTCATATCGGAGTAATCCATGATATTCACCTCGCTTATGTTTTCTAACCTGACCGCTACTCCTCCCGGTTCTTATATTTCTCAATGGTTTCAGCCAGGTGTTCTTTGGCGGGTCCATAGACGTTATCTACCGCTACTTTTAGCTCGTCGGCGGAGTTTGGTACGCTGGGAGAACGTTTCCGGCCGGGATCTGGGAAGACCTTATTATCCAGGGAGTTAATCAGATGGTTGGCAGTAAACTCCACCATTGGCTCTATATCCTCAATACACCGGGATAGCTGTAATTTATTCCGCTGTTCTCTCGGGAGAAGTTGTCTTCTCAACCTTTTGAGCTGGTTTGAACTGTAATCTCCATCTAGCCCGCCCAGATTCTCCAGCTTAGTTTTTCCAATTCTGAAGGCCGCCTTCCGATAACCTTCAGGTTTGGAGCTATCGTTGACCTCGCTTTTTAATGCCTTTAGAACTTCGTCCTTGTCGCCTAGCCCCTCAAACCTGGCCCTGGCCCGACTTTGATACTGCGCCGCCCTGGGTGTATTCGCTGGCTCTTCTTCCGGGATCTGGTCCTCATCAAGCTTCCTCTCGTTGAGAAATCTCTTGATATCATTCTTTTTTTTCTCTAGCTTCTCCCGGACCTCATCTCGGTGCGCTTGCTTACGTTTCGCCTTCTCCGCTTCAGTAAGCTTCGGGTTGTTCTCTATGCGGGTTTTTTTATTCCAGGCCGTCTGGAGATTGTGTTTTATCCCATTCAACTTCGTTGTTAACTCTGTCTTAAATTTACTCATCTTTATCACCCCTAACTCTGGTACACCCTTCATTTAGCGTTTCCTTTACTGTATCCAGGAACTTCCCCTGTCCTTCTTTAACCTCAGCTAACTTCCTGACTTCTGGATCTACCTCTTCGAGGTCTATTCCTTCAAGTGAGGCCACGAAGCCCTCTAGCGCCTTTTCAGGTCTTACGCTAATCTCTGAGCCGTCTTCCAGCTCTACCGTCCTGACCTTTCCCTGAAGCTTATCTTCTAGCCGGTCTAATCGGCTTTTGAAGCTATTCACCGCTATCACCTGCAATTAAACATTTCAAATAGTGTCCGATATTATTTCCTTCCCTGGCATTTAATACGTTCGCAATCAATGGGTCGTTGGTGTCCAATTCCGTATCGTTCCAAACTTGATTAGCGGCGGCTTCGTAGATCCTTCTCACCTCATCTTTTGTGATCTTTACGGTCTCGCCACTCTTCGTTTCAAATTCAGTTTTGCCGCTGATTTTTTTTATCCGCTCCTCGACCCGCTGGAGGCGTTTCTCGTAGTTTGTCATTATCTCACCTCAAGGTCTCGATCTGTTTTTCGAGTTGCTCAACTCGCTCGTCCAGCTCCTGAGCCTTATATGTCTTTAGGAAGGACCTAATCAAGTATCCGAACGTTCTGGCCTTCTCCGTGTCTATTCGGTCGTCATCGTAGGCATTAATTACCCTTTGCATGAACCTTCTGGCGTCTTTAGCGTCCAGAAGGCGCTTTTTGTTCTTATAAATCTTGTCATTTCCGGCCATTTCAATCACCAACTACATTTCAGAGCTTCTACTACTACCTATTCCCACCTAGTTACTCCCACTACTAATTCAAGGCCTGGAGGTCGCTTATTTCTTTCAGTAGGTCTTCTATTCCCCAGAGCGCCTTAAGTTTCTCTACTTTATATTCCCAGTTAGCTTCCCCGGCTTTACCGCCCTCAACCTTCTCCCAGATCTCTTTTATCTTCTCTTCCTGGCTCTCGCTTAAGTTAGCCATCGGCTTCACCTCTATTTTTCAGAAGGTTCGTATTTTAGAGATTGTACGTATTTATTAACGGGTATTAACGGGTATTTTCCAAGTTCCCTCATATCCCGTAGTTATTCACTACTTTCAATCAATTCCCGCTGTTTTTCCTTCCGGTATTCCTCATATCCTCGCTTCAATCTTCCCGGGTCATATCCCGCCTTCCCCAGAGCTTCAAGTATCTTCGGGCTGACAGTTCGGGCTTCGGCCTTCAGGTTACGGTAAACTGTTGTATCGGATACATCGGCCATAATTGCCAGCTCTTGAATTGTTAAACCTAGTTCTTCTCTGGCTTGCTCTATCGGACCTTTCACGGTTAATTCACCCCCAACTTCTTTTTAGCAACTACGAAGCTAATCGAGTGGTTCCTACACCACCGCTTTAGCCCCGCTTCTCCGTAGTTGTTAAACGTTTTCTCCATAGCCTTAAGGAAGTTCTGATTAGCTTCTGAGTCCTTGTCTTTGTCTTTGCTACCCAGGGAGAAGGAATCACTATCAAAGATCTCACCGATAATCCCTGAAGTGTCTTGCTGGCGGGTTCTCTTGGCTTTAGCCTTGTCCTGGCCAAAGGTCTCCGGAGTGGATCCCCGGCCCCGGCTTCCGCTTTCCCTTGGATCTTTACCTCGATCCTCTGAGGTCTCTTCCGGAGTTTCAGAAAAGTTGATCTCAGAACTTTTCTCATCTTCTGGCTTCAAAACCTCAAAATAGATGTATTTATGGATCCGAGAGTAAACTTCCTGGGTTCCGAGTACCCAATCGTCATCAAGGCTAAAGATCAAGTCAACAACGGTGTTTTTGACCGTTTCTAACGCTTCTCTGGCTATTTCCAGGGTTCCTTTTTTGACCGCCTTCCAGAACGTGTCGCAAGTGGCCTTAACCGCTTCCGGGTCCAGTTCCGTCTCCTGGAGGAAGGTCCGGAGGTCCTCCATAAGTACCTCTTGGAACCCTTCCCTAGCTGAAGTCTTTTCGCTGTCCGGGAATTGTTCTAACCACCGTTTCCGGCGCTCTTTTGGAGTTAAATTTTTATTATTTATGAATTTGGAAGAGGAATCAAAACCTGGGTTTTGATCTTTAGTTGTAGTTGAAGTTTCAATATTTATGTTATAGTCTAATGGTGTCGTACCAAGTTGGCCTTGCCGGGTCCATTGGGTTTTCAGGTATTCGTCTTCGGCTTCGTATCCCCGCTTCCAGGCCAGCTTATTAGCTATATCCTTTCCTCTCTCTAGCCAGAGGTTCTCCAGGTAGATCCCTCTTCCCTGGCCGTTGTAACTTTCCCACTCAACAAGATTACAGCGCTTAAATCCCTCCAGAACTCGCTGGACCGTCCTCACTGAGCAGTTAAACTTTGAAGCTATCTCGGACTGCTTTACTTCACCTTCTAGCCCTATCTCTTCAATGAGATACTGCCAGATAGAGAGGGAATAGTTTGATCGCTGGTCAATGACGGCTCCAGGTATAGCCCCGGAGGTATCTGGCTTCTCCGTGTTGTCATGGGGTTCTGGGGGTATCTGGGAAGGAAGTTCGCTATCCTTGCTAATTTTGTTTATACGCTTTATTCTTTTCATAGTGGAGGAGTTTGGCTCCTTAGTAAGTTCCTTAGGTGGCTCCTTAGCGGGGTCCTTCCTTCCTGGGGCTTATCTGGAGTCATATCTATCATCACCAAATTAGATGTCGCCCGGTGAGTTCTGGCTCACCGGGCATTTTAATTTACACCTTCTCTTTTTCTAGGTTATCTATTCTTTGGAGTAATTCTATTCTCTCGTCATAAAGGGCTTTAATTTGTAAATAGTCGTAGAATATTTCGAGTTGACGCCTTTTGTCTCGATCCTTAATAAAGCTACCGAATAAATTCTCTTTTGAAGTCTCCAGCTTCTTACTAGCAACTTCTTTAAGCTCTTCTGAACTTTCAAGCTCTTCAACGCTATCGTGCTTATCTATTAGAGGCTCCAGCCAATCTACAACCTGAGCAATTTCTTTAGTCTTATAGTAATCTTTAAGCTCTGCAATGGTGGCGATCCTGGAAGGCATATCCTCTGGATAAACCCCTTTACTCCCTTTTGGCTTGACATGCTCTATCCTAGTAGCGTTGGGAAGCACCTCAAGGTGCTTCCAGTTCCTCACCTGGTCTTTAGTAACTTCCTTATCCTCGAGGGCCTTGTTAGCTAGCTCTATTGCTTGTTTCAAATACATTTTATTGACCTCTAAAAAGTTAAACGCTAAAGTTATTATAACAGCCCTCTCGTATTCTGCAAGCTTAAATTAGGCGGTTTCCGATAAATTAGCCCTATCTTACCCTGGAAGGGTCGGTTAGATCCCCGTAAAACGGCCAGAATTAGCTCTGAGAAATCGCCGGAAGCTCTTTCTACAAGGTCAGTCGAAAAAGATCTTTTTGAGGAGGTTCCGGCCCAGTATCTTGTTTCCTAATCTTTTGAGGATCCGGAAGGGGTTCAAGCTGGATAGGGTCTCCAGGTCGTTTAACTTCCTGGCGCTGTCGTATAAGAAGCTCACCAATTTTTTCATGCTTTCACCCCTACTGGTTGCGCTTGTCTCTCTCCTCCACGAAAGGATTTGAGAGCGTCCTCCAGCTCGTCATCTACGATATGGGTATAGATCATGGTGGTTGAGAGGTCAGAGTGGCCCAGCGCCTTCTGTACTAGCCGGATATTCCCCGTCTCGCTGTATAGGTCAGTTGCGAAAGTATGTCTCAGCATGTGGGGGTGTACGCTCTTATCTTCTATTCCGGCCTTCTCGGAGTAATTTTTAACCATGTATTGCACTTGGCGGTGGCTCACGGGATCCCCATTTCTGGTTGTAAATACGTGCTTAGGACTTTCGTCTAACCACTCAATCTGTCTTTCCTTCCACTCTCGGAGATCTTCCAGGCGGTTTTCACCGATCCAGAGCGTCCTATCTTTTGCCCCTTTGCCTTCCCGGACCATAAGCTTACCGCTGGTTAGGTCTATGTCCTTCCACCGTAAAGAACAGGCCTCAGCTAGCCGTAGGCCAGTGTCCAGCATGAGCTGGATCATCATTTTATTGCGGTGGCTTGTGGGGTATCTCTCATTAAATTGGTTAATCAGCGCTTCCTGTTCGTCTTCGGTCAGAACTTCAGGGATCCTTCTCCCTCTGGACTCATTTTTTGAATAATAACCCATTTTGAACCTCCGTTGTTCGTTTATTTGGGGTTGTACGTATTTATTCACAACTTACACTCTAGTTTAACATGGATCCCTTCCCCTGTCAAGTAATTTATGTATATATTCACTTATTTGAGCTTTTACATTTATCACCGCCGGAGGTCTTTACTTTCCTTTAGCTTAACTTTGCCTTGATTTAATATCTGCTTTAGGTGGTCAAACTA
>CAZTJJ010000100.1:0-6301 GCA_964614065.1 uncultured Thermotogae bacterium | reverse complement strand
TGAGAAGTTACTGATTTGTTAGCCTGGTTAACTTTTCGTAAACAGAATAATTGCGGTAGACGGCGGCAACGTAGTTCTTTGTAGTGGTCAGAGGAATTTGTTCACAGAATAGGTCGACATCATCAGTTGTACAAGATCGTTCCCACTTGCGGAGGTTCCCAAAGCCGCCATTGTAAGCGGCAAGAGCTAGTCTAGGGTTGTTTCTTCGATTTAATTGTTTGGAAACATAGTAAGTACCCATTCTGACACTATTGTCGACGTTGAACAGATCATTGACTTGAAAGTTGGTTAGCTTTAGATCAGTGGCGATGCCTCTACCTGTGGCGGGCATAACCTGAGTCAGGCCTCGTTCGCTGGAAAGGCCGTAAGCATTTTTATTGAAGGCACTCTCGTGACGTATAAGTCCGAACATGAGAGACGGTTGTACTCTGAACTCTGCCGAGTATTTCTCAACTTCCTGACGGTAATATTTTGGATAAGCTCCCTTTACAATAAACAAAGGCGGCTTCTCATTTGAATCATAGTGATTAAGAAGCAAGTTTGTGGCAGCTTTCATTGACTTTCTATAGTTTTTTCGCAGTTTTTCCCATGCATATTTTAATTCAAGGTAGTTTTTCTTCTTCAAACTCCCTTGAATTCGTTCTAGTCTAGCTAGTGCTGCCTCCATCAAGCCGTGATTTTTTAGCCTGATTGCATTTGTTAGTGAGTTTTCAGTACTTGGCTCCAAGTCAGGTTTAATTAGAGAGGTTTCAAACTTGGCAAGTTCAAAGTTGTTATCGCCCCAGATGTCAGAAAACGAAAATGTACCACGGGTCCACCCATTATCAATTGCTAGAAGAGAGTAATAATTAAATGGATTGTCTTTGATGGAATGAAGAAGTTTTATATACTCCGTTGAGTGTCTCTCAGAGACGAGACCCAGCTTGTACCGATAGTATTGTATTACTGGAGATGGAGCGGGGTAATAGGATTCAAGTGAACGTAGGAGGCTCTCACTGGCAAGATAATGTCCGTCATCTAAGGTTTGATAGAAAAGTTTCCAGGTTACTTCTTTGACTGTTGATTCGGTGAGGCGATCTCGATACCTGTCCAGGATTTCTTCGGTTTTTGTGGGGGTGGTATCTGCGGTCAATCTTGTTACTGCGTCGTGGAGTGCAAGTTTACCGAAGTAGTCGTTAGGAAATTGCCTAGATATTTCCAGGAGACGGGTTGTCAGTTTGAAATCCTCAGTTAAAGTATTTTTGACCCTGGCTTTGTAATACAAGACTTTTGCTGCCAGAGAGCCTGAGGAACTTTCGCGTAGTAATCTGTTAAAACTAACTAAAGCTTCGGTGGGCCGGTTCAACTTAAAACCACAGAGATAGCCTATATCGAAGTAGACGTTCTGTTTTAACCTCTCTGGCCAGTTCCCAAGATATTGGACAAGGATCCTCCGGGATTCTTTATATTTGCCAAATCTGGACAGCAGAGCACTGTACTTGAAGAGACTGCTAAAATCTTCTAGTTTGTTCGGATCGAGTTTACGCTCTAGTTCGGCTAGCTTAGAGAACAGCCAATCTCGTTTGGTTGCAATATATCTCAACTCGAGAGTGTAAGCTAGCTCTATACCTTTGTTAAAAGCAGCTGAATAATTGCTTTGGCTTTGGGCAATCTGTAACTGGAGTTCTAGAAACTTTCCTTTTTCCTCATCCGTAATCGCGTCCTTATAGCCAACGTCTGCTGTTTCCCATGCCTTATCCTTTCTATCTTGCTCCAGGTAAATTTGTGTTATCACTAGGTATTTTTCAACGGGTAGTACAGTTGCTTGTCCTCCAGCACTAATGTCCTGCAGGAGATACAGGGCATCCTGATCATTGCCCATTCTGAAGCTCGTCACCGCAATTAGAAAAGAAACGTAATCGCTGAGTAAACCTTCGGCTGGATAGTTTTGGAGACTGGAGCGGGCAGCTTTATAGTTTCCCTCTCGTAAATAATCCACTCCATTAGCCAGACTGGGAGATACTTCTGTCAGCGGAGTTGACTTAATGTTCCGGTTCACGGACAGATAGTTGAATACAACAAATAGTGACACGGAAACTACCAGTACTGTGACTAGTTTTGAGTAAGTGCTTGTCATCTCGAGATTTGAAGCGCCTCATTCTTACATAATATGTGCAATTTTATTCCTTACACGCAATTTCTTAAGTAACATCCTAAGACCACCTTGGTGCTATTGTATCACCTTACTCTTCGATCCCATTTTCGTCCTTATCTTATGCTCGCGCGCTGTCATAGTCAATCTCATTAGTCCCCTGGGATGGTAATAAAAGTTAGTGCCAATAACGGGACGGGGTGACCATGTGTGTTTGTGCAAGGGGCATTGACGACAAGTGGAAGCCTGATATTACAGTCTAAATAGGATATTCTCTCTTTTGAACAGCCGAATGGAGATGTAAATTAGGAAAAGAGCTATGGGAGAGTTCGTTAAAAAGTTTGCCCCTATATGTCCGGGGTTCACCACTCCTCCGATCAATTCCTTGAATGTCTCTAGCGAGTTCAGTACCGGTATGTAAAAAGCATAAGATTGAAGGTTTAAACCCCCACTCATGGATAATATACCGGTTAATACCACTAACATGAGTACCGGGGTTTGATAGATGTTTGCCTCCTTTTGGGTTCTTGAAAAAGAACCAATACTGATTACAAGTGAGGACAAAATTGCAATCAAGGGTAGTACAGTTGCCAAGATGCTTCCAAAAATTAATGGCGTTAGATTGTTTAGGGGTAGATTTAATCCAAATATTTTTAAGCCGTATATTAGACCAACAACGCTGGAGACTGCAGCAACGGAACCAACGATAAAGACAGTTAGAAATTTACCCAACACTATCTCGCGGCGTGACATGGTAGAGACCAGCAGAGTCGAGATCGTTTTCTTTTCCTTTTCACCGGCGGTTATCTCGGCTCCCAGCCCCATGGCAGCTGTAATTACGGAAAGGATTACGAAATAGGGGAGCATCATTTTTAGCATCTCTTGGCCGAGTGCATTTTGTTCTGATTGAGTTGATTCTACCTTAATCTCCATAGGTGGGGAAATATCTTCATAACTAACCCCCATAGTTGAAAGCTTTTGCTTAAACGTGTCTTTGAGGTACTTTTCTAGGACCTTCTGGGTTCTGCTCAGGGCAATTTCAGAATCGTGGTTATACTGGCGGTATTTTATGTTAACTGATATACCTGAAGGTCTTTTTTCGTGGACAATCACCAATACATTTCCGGTCTCCGAGAACGCTTGTGCAGCCTTGTCTTCATTTTCGTAGAAAACGGTCTGAAGTTTGTCATCCTGTTGAAAGTAATTCGCAAGTTCAGGTGACGATTCACGATTTGCATAGGTTATCCGAGACACAGTATTGGTAGAGGTGGCGACATTTTCACTGGTAAAGTGAAAAATTAGGCCCAGCATGGTAGGATAAAAAACCAGCGGGAAAACGAGAACGAGTATTGCCGTGCGCCTGTCCCTGACTGCGGTTCTTAGCTCTTTTTTTAGTAACAACCAGGTGTTTTTCATTGTTCTTTATCAACTACACTAAAGAAGAACGATTCCAGGTCGTCTTTACCTGACCTATCCAGTAGATTGGATAAGTTTCCGTACGCCTTTATTTCCCCATCAAATAATATTGCCACTTTGTCACAAAGCTTTTCTGCAACGCTCATTATGTGTGTAGATAGGATAATAGTTTTTCCACTCTGTCTAAATTCCTTGATATAATCTGTAACTGTTTTTGAAGTCATGAGATCCAACCCCTGAGTAGGCTCATCAAATATTAATATCGGTGGATCGTGGATGATACTTCTGGCAAGAGATAGTTTTTGTTTCATTCCGGTTGATAATTTATCTACAGTGCGCCCTCCAAAGTCCTCCATGTCCAGGATCCTGAAGACTTCACCAATTCTTGTGTCAATCAGTTCTTGTTCCAATCCATTTATCTTTGCAAAAAAAGTCAATGTTTCCTTCGGGGTTAATCGCTCATATAATCCCATTTCAGTAGCTAGATAACCTATGGATCGCCTAACCTGCAGCGGTTCTTTGCTGACGTCGTGATGATTTACTACTGCGGTGCCGGAAGAAGGGGACAGTATAGTTGATATCATTCTTAAGGCAGTTGTTTTTCCAGCTCCATTGGGCCCGAGAATACCAAGGACCTCGCCAGATTTTGCTTCCAGGTTTACCTTTTTTACAGCCGTTATAGATTTTTGTCTATTTACTCTAAAGTTCTTCGTTAAATCTACTGTTCTGACCTGAATTGAAGATGAAGTCACTTGATTACATCCTTGCTTAACAATTCTGCTAGAGCCTTAGGCAATTTAACTTGTCCTTCTTTTGTTTGATTGTTTTCCAGCAAAGCAACTAATAACCGGGAGGTGGCTAACCCGGAACCGTTTAAGGTGTGGACGAACTCGGGTTTGGCCCCTTTTTCTGGTCTATACCGCATATTTCCGCGCCTTGCCTGGAAATCCTCGCAATTACTAATTGAAGATACTTCGTAGTACCGCTCCTGTGAGGGTATCCATACCTCAAGGTCAATGGTCTTGCTGGCTTGTTGGGCCAGTTCACAAGTGGGTAGCATAACTTTTCTATAGTGTAGATCTAGTTCGTCAAGGATTGATTCTGCGTCTTCGATGATTTCTTCGAAGTGGGTATAGGATTCGTCTGGCTCAGTGAACCTGAATAACTCGACTTTGTTGAATTGGTGAGTTCTAATTAATCCCCTTTCTTCTTCGCCATAACTCCCTGCCTCACGCCTAAAACAAGTGGTAAAAGCAACAAGCTTTTGAGGTAAATTCTCCCTGGAGAGGATTTCATCTCTATAGTAATTTGCTAGGATACTTTCGGATGTTGGATTTAAGTACAAATCTTCTTTTTCGACGTAGTAAAGATCCTCTTTGAATTTTGGCAATTGCCCCGAGGTATAGTAAGAGGAGCTGTTTGCCAAATATGGAGGAAACACGGGCGTATACTTGTTCTTATTCACTTGATAAAAGAACATGAAATTGATAAGTGCCATCTCTAGAGCAGCTCCATTGCCGTAATAAAAAGGGAACCTAGCCCCGGTAATTTTTGCCGCTTTATCAAATTTGAATAAATCAAGGTTTTCCCCTAGCTGAAGATGGCTTTTGGGCTTAAAGTCGAAATTACGTTTCTTCCCATGTTCCTCCAGAACTACTTTGTCTTCTGCGTTTTCACTTACAGGGACAGATGAATGTGGTAAGTTAGGCAAAAAATCGAGCTCTGCTTGTAGCTTGTTTTCGGCTTTGTTCAATTCTTTTTCGAGGGTCGCAATGTCTTCGCTTAGCTGGCTCATTTGCCCTATAATCTGGTCTGCCCGCTCGTCCCTCCCCTCTTTTTTTAGTTTGCCGATTTGTTTGGAAGCTTGATTTTTCTCGTGTTTGAGCTCTTCGACTTTTCCAATTATATCTCGGCGCTGTTTGTCAAGGTGTAGTATCCTATCAAGAGAAATTTGCTTGTCGCGACGTTTGAGCTGTTCTTCTATCTTTTCGGGATTTTCTCGTATCTTGGTTATATCTAACATTTAGTTTCTCACCATAGGTCCGGTCACAAATAGTTTCTAATGCAATTCAGAGAGCAGCGAGATAATTGCTTTCACAAATTCTGGTAAATCACCTGGGTGCCGGGAACTGACCAAGTTCTGATCTATTACAACTGGCTCGTTAATGTAATTCACGCCTGCGTTCGTTAAATCATCCTTTATTGCCTTGAAGCCAGTGGCGCTTTTACCGTTGAGTATTCCTGCAGATATGGCTACCCATCCCGCATGACAAATAATGGCAACTATTTTCTGTTGTCGGTCTGCGTTTTTTACAAACTCGAGTATTTCTTTTGATCTTCGTAGTTTATCAGGGGAACCTGTACCACCCGGAATAATCAATCCGTCGATGTCGGCTAAGTTTAAACTGCTCGGATCGGCCGTAGCCTCGATGGGATATCCGTGTTTACTGTTGTACACGCCCGGTGATCGGGAGGCTACTATTGTTTCAATCCCTTCCTCTTCCAGTCTGATCTTAGGATACCAGCACTCTAAATCCTCGTACCCATCCTCGACAAGAAAGACGATTCTTTTGCTTTTAAGAGATTTCATTAGCCCCCTCCTTTTCCCTTGAGTTTCCACCAATTAATGGAACCTAACTTGAGCGGTTTTCTCGCTTTTGATCAATCTTTATCAAAGAATACGAGTACAACTTACTCCTCTGTAACTAACAAACTCTGTTCTCACTCCCAGTGGGTATAACCAGCTAAAGGTCA
>CAZTJJ010000099.1:0-6310 GCA_964614065.1 uncultured Thermotogae bacterium | reverse complement strand
GACTTATCAAGGCTCCGTCACCGTCTCCAATAAAGGTGATTCTACCTTTGTAGTGAAGATTTACCAGACAGACTATCGAACTTATTCAAATGGAAGGGTTGTTTACGGTGACCCCGGAAAGCAACCTCGGTCAAACGCGGATTGGATCGAACTTGACCAAAATCAGCTGCAAATAGGACCGGGGGACAAGAGGAGTTTTCATTATGAAGTAAAGGTACCTGATGAAAAGCTCGTGGGGACCTATTGGAGCACGATTATGGTCGAACCATTAAAACAAAGCTTAGAAGAAAAACAGGCAGACGGAACCACACTCACTCAGACCGTTCGCTATTGCGTAAAGATAGTTACCAACATCGGTGATACGGGGAAGAGAGATTTAGAAATTACTGATCTTAGCTTGACTAAACAGGATGGAGAACCTGTTTTGCAAATAGGGGCGAAAAACTCGGGAGATACGGTACTTTTCCCCACGGTATCGGCCGAGATCTACTCAACCGAGACCGGCGAGAAAGTAGGACGGTTCACCGCGGGTCGCAAGCACGTGTTCCCTGGAAGCACTGTGGGTTACCGCATCGATCTTCCAGAGCTCCCAACAGCGAAATACGAAACCATGCTTGTTTTCGATAACGGAGATGAAAATGTCTGGGGGACCCAATTCAAGCTTAATTTGTAAAGTAGCCGTTGCATGCGTTGGATTATGCGTTGGGTTTTTGGTCCTTTATCTTCCCTGTTTTTCACAGCCGCGAGTGTTACCTCTGTCAGGAGATCTCTCAATTTCTCCTCCAAGCGTAGCGACAGCCGCTTTTCGATTGATAAATACTGGGGACCAGTCAACCACGTATCAGCTGAATCTGAATTTGCCCAATGGTTGGCAGATAGTCAATTTATCGACTGAAGTCTCGATCTCCCCACAATCATCCACCCTGGTATTGACTTCATTTAGAGTACCACGAAATTACCTCGCCGGTCAGTATACCGTAACACTAGCCGCGAAAAATACTGCAAAACCCGCTCTAGTAAGCCAGGCCACTATTAATGTAAAAGTGAAGACCGAGATCGCTATCTCGTTGGACGTTACTAATGGGTCTCAGTCGGGAATACCCGGCGATTCAGTTAACTACGACCTGACCGTTCACAATCGGGGAAACGTGGAAACAAAACTGAACGTAAAAACCAGCTCAAACTGGCCAGTAACAATATCCCCGGTTGAGCTAGAGGTTCTCCCTGGTAGGAAGCAGAATATTCGTCTTACCCACAAAATCCCTCGGGGGGCGGAACCAGGGGAGTTCAAAAATCTTTACGTGGAAGTCTCCTCACCGATCGAGGGCGACGTAAGGCAAAGTGTTCAACTTCTGACAGAGGTTCTGCCACCTCCACCGGAAAAGGTAGATATGAACCTGGGACTACCTTTAGATGCAACATTTCAATGGTTTGAGGAGATCGCTCCGGGTGCCGATCGGAGACGTAGCCTGAGCTTTTTCGGTTCAGGAAATTTCGGCGGATCAAGCGTTACTTTTCAGTTGAGCGCTAACGATATCTTTTATAGAGACCCCTCTCTCCAAGAGGTTTATCTCTACCAATCTGATTCCAATTACACCCTGGAGTTGGGAGACATCAGTACAACATTCGGTCAGTTTATCACCGGGAATGGCCGGGGAATAAGTTTGGGACTAAATAGTGTTGGCGTATTGCAACCCGAAATCTTTTACTTAACCACCGATAATGGGGTGGATCAAGGCGCAAAATTAGCCCTTCAGACGAATGAGATCACTAGTTCGATAAGCTGGGCAAATTTGAGAGCGGGAGAAGACGCGTTCAATATCTTCGAACTGTCTCTTGATGCCCCTATAGATAACGGGGGCCTAAGAGCGAATTACGCGTCAACGTTGGAAAGTCAGTTCGGCGCTGGTGTAATCCGTTATAGATTTAGTACAGATAGAATAGGTTCAGGCCTAAGCATTTCCTATACCGGTCCCCACTTTCTATACAACACGCATCCAACGTTCGATATTTCCCTGAGCGGTAGATACAAAAACGAGCCCTTCAACCTTTGGACAAACTTATATGCAAAACGCATATCGTACGGATCAAATTCCAACCTGGATCAGGAAACAATCAAAGTAGGAACCCGATATCGGATGGATAGCTATACCCGGATACGCTTAGAGGCAATTGCAGGTTGGGAAAAAGGTGAGACAAATTTCGAAACGATAAATCGTCGATATGAGGAACTAAGAATGAAGCTCGATCAGTTCTGGAAAGGGAATTCTTTGCAGCTTGAAGGAAAACTGAGAAAAGATGTGGATCAAGAGCTATCTTCGCCAGAGTGGTCAACTGCTATTTCCACTGAATGGGAACCAGATCTGGAGGCTATGCGTCTCACTATTTTTTACGAGTTCGAAAAATCATTCTATAGCCCGCAGAACCCCGAAAGTGATAATGATCGAAAGTGTACCGGAGGGGTTAAACTCCGTGAGCCTTTTTCCAATTTCCGACCATTTCTCTCGGTTTCCCTATCGGAAACTAATAATCAATTTGAATTATCCTCGAAGTTAAAGATCCAACCTTCAGCGGATACTGATCTTACCATCACCGCTGACAGCGGGATAGATGGTGTGGAGATCTCCGTTTTCGCAGGCAAGGATTTCCCTCTTACTTATCCATGGTTAAAAGTCAAAGGTCAATTGGAAGGCTACGCCTTCATCGACTCGAATATGAATCTTTCATGGGACCAAGGCGAAAAACCGCTGAAAGGGTTGTTGCTTTCGTTAAACAATACTCAGTCCTTAACGGGTGAAAATGGAAAGTATCGCTTCGTTCCCTCTGCCCCGGGGGAGTACGAGTTAACACTCAGTAATTTATCTTCAAAATTCGTTCCGCTGATTGACTGCCCCCTTGCCATAGAGTTAGAATCCGGTGAAAGGAAAACACTCAACATCCCCGTGGTTGAGGCTGCCTCGGTTACTGGAAGGTTAGTCAAATTCGAGGATAGGGATTTAGACAAAGTTTCTGCCAAAACCTGGGCCACTCAGAAAAACCAGTGGGAGGGAGAAGCCGTGGAAAATGTTAGAATTCGAATCAGTTCAAAGGAAAAATCATACTCTACAGTTACCGACAAATACGGGTCCTTTCAGTTTAATAGATTAAAGCCGGGCAATTGGAAAGTTGAAATCAACACGGATGACCTCCCCTCTCTTTTCTACCTCAAGGAAGCGTCCAAAGTTGTCAGTTTAGGTCCCGGGGAAGAAAAGCACTTTATCGTAAAAGCCTTTAAAAAGGAACGAGAAATCCAGGAGCTCGAAATCGAAGAACAGGAGCTCGAAATCGAAGAACAGTGACCTGTTTTTTCTCTCAGACACTGTCAACCAATCATTACTCTCTATCAAGGCCCTTAAACAACAAATCATCACATTCTAAACGGCAACTTCCAGTTGGATTATCACTTCCGTTGTAGCCGGTGATCTTACAGCATGAGTCGTCATAGACTCGGCGGGGATCTCGCTTTCTGAATCCTGAGCACTTTCTCGGATCTAAGATTGGCATAGACAATTTTCCCGTCGTTAGCTACCTTTTTAAATGCAGAATACAATTAGCGAAGATTTGTATGAAATGTATTGGTTGCAACACTTCAGGTAAAAGTGTTACATTAAGAAGGGTAAGAAAGCGCTTTTTTGGAAAGACGAGAGAAGGTTGTGGAACTAAGAGAGGTAGTTAGAACGTGAGGGGGTAAAAAGTACAAGTTTTGGCATCGACAAAATCATTACATTTTGGCCGAAACGGTACAATTCCAATTCTATAGATCCTTGTCTTTTCGTTGCAAGTTTCAGAATTTTGGCACATAATAATTACACATATTGGTTCTTTCACCTTTATTCAATGGATGAGAGGGGGTTTTAAAGAGGACTCAATAATCTCTCTTTAAAGACTATATCATAACCCAGGAGGCATTTTGATTTTAGGTGAGAATCGCTTAATTAGGGTAGAATAAACGAGGGGAGAAACAATGTATATGATAATAGTGGGGGTAGGTGAAATCGGGAGGAGCTTAGTTGAGATAGCCAGCAAAGGAACCAACGATTTGGTGGTCATCGAGGAGAATAGGGAAAAGGCAGAAAATATCTCTAGAGAGTACGACTTAGGAATATATACCGCGGACGCTGCCTCCCAGGACGTGCTGTTGGAGGCCGGGGCGGACAGAGCAGATGCCCTGGTTGCCACTACGTCTGACGATGCAACCAATTTGATGGTGATGACTCTGGGGCGAGAGCTTTCGGTCCCTTCTCTGGTTTCTGTAGTCAACCAAAGTGGTCACTCCAAGCTCTTCCGGGCTCAGGGAGTCAACGTAATGGAACACCCGGAGGATTTAGTGGCCGAGCACCTTTACAATGCAATCCAGAGACCAAAGATAAAGGACTTTATTCCCCTGAGTGGAGAAGCAAGGGTGTTTAAAGCTACCGTTTCCACGGACTCCTCTATCTTGGATACCACCCTGGAGCAGGCAAAGAAAAGCCGGGCCCTTCCCGAAGGCATCCTTATAGTTGCTATCGAACGGGAAGGGCAAACTCTGGTCCCTTCTGGGAGTACGAAATTGGAGGAAGGTGACTCCCTGACCATATTCGCAAAAGAGTTTCTTTCGGGAGAAACGCTCTCAAAGATTACGGGATGAACCGGAATAACTACTTAACTTCAATCCTGCGAGAATTGGGTCTTTTGGTCACAATAGTTGGAATGATGGCGTTTTTTTCCCTTCCTATCTCTTTGTTTTACCGGGAATACTTCGCCTTCTGGCCGTTTTTGGCTACGAGTGCTATATCCTTTTTCCTGGGCGGGCTGTTGTATTTTCCCTTCCGACACCAGGAAAGTAATCTGGACGTAAGGACAAGCATGTTGATTGCGGCCAGTGGATGGCTGTTGATCTCCCTGGCCGGGTCTTTTCCGTTTATCTTCATTTCTTACAATCTCGCGGGTAACCCGGAAACTCCCCAGACGATACTCCATTTCCTCAATCCGTTAAACGCCTTCTTTGAGTCCGTGGCCGGGTTCACCGGCACCGGATTGACCATGACGGTCCGCGAGGACCTGCTTCCCCGCAGCCTTCAGTGGTGGCGTTCCCTGACACAGTGGATTGGTGGAGTAGGGGTGATTGTACTGGCTCTTACCATCCTAACACGGTCGGGTGTAGGGTCTTACAACTTGTTTTTCTCGGAGGCCAGAGAGGAGAAGATCCACCCCAGCGTGCTCTCTACCGTCAGAACTATATGGTGGATAATTAGCCTGTATACCGTTCTCAGTGCCCTTGCCCTCTGGATATCCGGCATGCCTATCTGGGACTCGATAAACCATGCCATGACCGGGATTACCACCGGGGGCTTTAGCGTCACAGATGGAAGTATTGCTTTCTACCAGAGTCCATTAATTGAGATAGTGCTTTTGCCAATTATGTTGTTTGGGGCAATTAGCTTTACCTTCCACTACCAACTTTTGACCGGCCGGTTTGACAAGTTAAAACAGGATTTCCAGACCAGGTGGCTGCTTTTGTTTACCGTAGTGGGAATCGGGCTTGTTACGGGGGCCCGGTTTTTGGAGGGGGCAGTCCTGGAACATTTCCGCAACTCAGCCTTTCAATTTGTTTCGGCCATTACCTGCACCGGCTTTCAGACAGCCAACATAGGTAATTGGGATGCCACAGGGCAGATGATGATGGTCGGGGGTATGATAATCGGAGGGGCAGCCGGGTCTACGGCGGGTGGAATTAAGATATTACGCTCGGTTTTGATAGTCAAAGGTATCTTTTGGCAGATTAGACGGATAATAGCATCTCCTAACAAGCTGCTTCAATTCAAATTCAGCAATAAGATGTTGACCGAAGAAGAGGCCACCAGCCGGTTTTTGAGCGTCGCTACGGTCGGACTTCTCTGGCTCATCTTGCTGTTTGGGGGTGTCGTCCTGTTGGATATAGTTACCCCGGATCGGTTTACTCTATCTTACTCCCTGTTTGAAGTTGCCTCAGCTCAGGGAAACGTGGGCTTGTCGGCCGGTATAACGCGCCCGGAATTGAACCCCGCGGGCAAGTTGATACTGATCTTTCACATGTGGATCGGCCGCCTGGAGATAATTCCGGTCTTGTTTCTGCTGGCTTCTATATTTAGAGGACGTTTACTGGAAAGTTGATTCGTCGCTGGGTTGACCCTGAAGGGCATACTCGCCTACAGCAACCAGAAGCAATTACTAAATCTCACGCAGGTTATCTGATTGGAGGGTATAAAGGTGGTGGGGTCTTCGGCGAATAACAGGACGGCAGCGTTATTCA
>CAZTJJ010000098.1:0-6330 GCA_964614065.1 uncultured Thermotogae bacterium | reverse complement strand
GTTGAAGTTGCCTTGTTGAATGAGGAACCGAGCGGAGTAGTGTAAGCGAAACGTCTTTAAGAATCTCCCACCTTTAGGTGTGGAGAGGATGTCAAAATGAGTCAATACAAAGTAGTCCTAACACTAGTTTTTGAACAGCAAGATTGCCGTACCCTGTTAATTAAGCGTAGTAATCCTCCACGAGTTTGGAGTCCTCCTGGAGGGTACATGCAAGATAGTATCAAGCAAACCGCTTATAACGAGGTTCAAGAGGAAACTGGTTTAACCAACCTCAGGGAGTTTAGGACTTTGGGAGAGCTTTCCAATGAGATCGTGGTTACGATGTTGTTGGCGGATAAACCGTCTGATCTACCCGAAAACCACCACGAATGGGACGATATTAACTGGTTTGGGCTTAATCAGGTAAGCAGTCTTGATATCTCACCGCCCCATGACAGCATGTTCTGGCAATTAAGTTCAAATGCTTGTCGGGGGAATGTGTTGGAGCTTTCCCGTCAAGATAGTAAAGCCCTCGTTGAGGCGCTTAGTGATCCGCCTGAACCTGGGGAAAATCTGAAAAAAGCAGCAAAATCTTATCGAGAAAAAATTCATGAGGTGGATTGAATGGAACGTGAAGATTATTTGGATGAGGGTTTAAATCCGAAGGAATTTAGAGAAACATTAGATTTCTTAAAGAACAAGGATAGAGAGGAGCTTCAGAAATTCCGAGAGAAGTTAAGGCGTCGTCTAGAAAAGAGAGATCCAGTTAAAACTTCAGACAACTCTCCAGCGGTATCCATGCGTTAAAGGAGGAATTATGGCAGATATTTGTCCGCTCTGTAACGGAACAGGCGAACTAAAGCCCGATAGCGAGTACAACCCTGGAAACGAAGAAAAACAATGTCACGGTTGTGATGGTAGGGGGGTTGTAATGGAAAATACTGGAAGGGTTATCCATTTAACCATCAAAGCTACCATTTCTCAACCTGTTTCCCAGCCTTTACCCTACCAATCAATTATTCCGACTGCTGATGATATTGATGATATTGATAGTTCAACTTGGCCCCCCAATGGCAGTAGCTGGGAGGTTACATGTAAGGAGCCCGCAATAAATACGGGTAATGTGACGGGTAACCCAGAGGAAGGAGTTTCGTACTCTGCCATCAATTACACACCAGGGATCGAAATTGACCTTGAAGACCGTGATATTGGGGAGTTGCAGGATGAAATCATCGCAGAGTTGGAAGAATTAAAAGTACACCTCACTTAACCCCCTCCTTATGGACGATGAACAAAATCCTTCTGATTTGGCCAAAGAGTTCGACCTCGACGAGCTTATACCCGAGTTTATCATAGGTGAAACCTACGAGTATAAATACAAATCACGCCGTAATCTTAAATATTGGGCACAACGGCAATTAGAGGAGTATTATAATATGAGTGAAGAAGAACAAAAACAGTTTGAGGAAGAACGTAATAAGGAAGGACGCTACACTAAAAAGCAACTGGAAGAGATAGCCAATTCTGAGAATGTTGAAGTACCCGAAAAGTTTGGGTCTGGTGACCTTAAGGCCCGTCCTATTGAGGAGTACCGCAAAATCTTAGAGGCCATGATGGAGAATTTTGATCCCGAACAAGGACGACCAGTTTGGACTAGAACTGTCAATACACTAAAGGATCATGATGTATCGATCACTCCCGCCGTGTTGAAACGCTATTGGACAGCGGTACGAGAGAAGGATGCCTATAACTTGGTCAAAAATAAGTTATACTGGAACATCTTTGAGGGCATGGAAGATTCAGTAGAAGCCCTAATAGATCATGTAATAGATCGAGTGGGTACAGAGGGTGGGAAATATGATGACATTGAGAAAAGAGTTAACGCACTGGTGAAGATTGTGGAAATGGTTAAGGGTCTTCCCTATGACCAACCACAAAGGGTTCAAGTACAGGAAGATAAGACAGAGACCAAACGCATTCAGTTAGTCGAGTACGATGAAGATCAAGTAGAGGAAATTAAAGATCAAGGCTATGTTGATGTTGATGATGATTAAATTATTATCGCGAGGCGACCTACAATGTTTCACAGTAACTTACCAGCGAGTGTATTACGGAAAGAGGGATTAACTATTCAAAATGAAGATGAAGTATTCGAGGAGTCAGTAGATGGCATAGATATCGAAGACGAGGAAAATCACCTAGTACAGGAAATGCTTACCAACATGTTGATTCGATCCGACACTATTGAATTAAACCCCGATAATCATAAAACCCAAAAAGAGTTAAGGCAAATTAGCCAAGATGTACAAGACATAATTTCCGATGATTTCCGTGAATAATGCAAAGAAAATCTGATTTTATTGTTAGTCGAGATGAGGGAGAAACGAAAAAAATATATGTTCTCCCACATCAAAAGCCCGTTGTAGAATGTGGCAAGAGAATCGTAGTTGCAATAGGGGGAGTGCAATCTGGCAAAACTATCGCATCCCTAATGGGGCTTGCACGTATTTTAGCCGCTAACCCAGGGGAAACCTGCTTTCTCTTAGCCCCTGTATTCCACCAATTAGAATCTGCTACCCTGCCAAAGATGAGGAAGGTATTATCCTCCTACGGATTATATGATAGAACCGATTCAAACGCATGGAATAAATCAAGACACATATTGTTTCTAAATAACGGGGCTAAGTTGCGCTACATGTCGGCCAGTAACCCCGAATACCTCCAAGGAGTGACAACTCCAGGGGTGATGATAGATGAAATATCTCAGGTCGAAGAGCGGATTCTGGACATTGCCCTTGAGCGGGTAGCTGTGCTCGAAGGGACCGTCTATCTTTCGGGTCTCATCCCTCACCCAGGGCAACTTATTGGGCACTGGATCTATGATAGGGTGTATAAGCCGTATCAGGAAGGCGACAAGGATATTGAAATGTTTACCTTCAGCAGTCAGGATAATCCCTTTTTCCCACAGGAAAGATTTGAAAAAGCAAAAGAGGAAATGCCCGATGATTTATTTGCTGCTGAATATAAGGGGGAATTTAGGGAAACTACACTATCAGACAATGTATTTATCCCTTCATCCATAGACTTTTCCCAACGGCGTTGGTTACATCGCATTAAGTACCTACCTGCTAATCTATATAATTGGGTAGATCAACAAATCACACATACTAGCTTACCTGAACATGAAGGAGAAGATATAGCTAAGGCCCAGGGTTCTTATATTCGTGAACAGCCTGATAAAAAAGAAAACAAGGATCTGTTTATCGCATTTAATAAGTTCCGTACACGATTTGGTCAAGAACGCCACTATAACGATGATGAGAAGAAGGACTACGAACAGGATGACCCCGAAGCGGGACTTATCAAATATAGCTTAGAAGAAGAAACTGACCCACTTTTACTAGGCGTAGATTATGGTGATTCACTAAGAAAGATTATTATCGGTGTCGATGTAGCTGATGAAGGAGGAGACTTAACAGTTGCCACGGCACGGTGGCATAATACGGTCCTAGCACAAAAGGGATGGGTGGCTTCCACAGATAGATCAGTTGATATTTTGGTCGATTTAGCGGAAGCATTCGAATCAAGGGGTTATGAGGTTGTGTTCTGGATCGATGCCCCTGGGCTAGGCAAACCCGTTATCAATCAGTTAAGAAATAAAGAAAATAAGTTTTGTCAAGAATTTTGGCCTAGTGACAAGCCCCCAGAAGAACCAAAGCGATACACAAATATAAAAGCTTGGCTCTTTTTTGAGGTGAGGGATAAATTGCTCCAAGGCATCGAGGCTATTCCATCTAACGACGATCTGCGTAGACAACTTTTTGCACAAAAATTTGGATCGACATCACATAGTAAACTAAAGATTAAAAAGAACAAGAATAGATCACCAGATTATGCTGATTCCTATGTGATTTCCACTATGCCCACTTTAGCGGGCATGAATCCAGCAGAAAATGTGTTTTTCTTTTGACAACACCAAAATTGCCTCAAAGAGGGGGAGCATATTATGTTATTGAGTTTTCTTCCTGAATTTACGACTGGAAGTTGTTTTCTAGCCTTTTTGTTCATTTCTATTTATAGTTGGACTATTTTTCTCACTACCACTCCAGGAGAAGCCAAGGAAATGGAGGGGCACCAGGAAAGAGTCTTTAAGTTTGCTGAATGGTTAGTCTGGACTGAAATTGGTATCGGGTTTGTTGTTTTCTCTATTGCTATCGGATCATGGTTGAGGGGGCTTCTATAATGGGTGAACCAGAAATAGATCAACAAAGCGAGTTAAGAAGTTACCCCCAAATCAACTCAGCCATTGACAGTATAAACGATAAGATCTATGAATTACGCAAAGACGTAGATTCGATGATGGTCCTCGATCATCTCATCCTAGGTTATGCTGATGGAAAATTAAATGAAGATGAGGTAGCAAGATTGAAGGCCCAATTTGATCAAGCGAGTGAAGATAAAATTAGGAAGTTTTGCTCCTTAATCAAGGAGATAGAAAGTCATAATAGTAAATGCCTCACAATCACGGCAATGATTGAAGAATTAGACGAGGGGAGATGGGAAAAATCGGACAATTAAATACGAGTTGATATTATGAAGAATCCTTTTTCAGAATTAGCAACTAGAATGGGGTTTAATAGGGGAGCTAACTTATTGGGATTGGAAAGATTCGCCAAGTCGGGTAGGTATAAACCTCAAGAATACAGCGATCAAGATCTAGAACATGCTGACACAATTCACGCGTACATATTTGGTGCAATCAGGGCTATTGCTGATAACGTGGCAAATACACCGATCTGCTTATACAAAGACCGTGAAAGAATAGAAAGCCACCCCGCCCTGAAGTTGATTGAGAATCCTTCTAAGTTTATGCCCGCCAATGGTCTTAAAGAGTCGATTACCAAACACCTTTTGTTAACTGGAGATTGTTTTATCGAAATTATTTCGAATAAATATCGTTATGAGGATGGGCGAGTGGCTACTGTACCCAAACAACTGATTCCCATTATACCGCCCTCTTCCGTGAAGATTGTTCCTGGGAAAAGCGAATTAGTGGATCATTACGTTTATAAATCACCAACAGGGGAAGACTTAAATCTCCCCGTGGATGAAGTAGCACATATCCGCTTATTTTCTGCTTCCTCAAAACTGTATGGTCTGTCACCACTCCAAGCGCTCAAAGAGGAATTATTTACGGATGCTCAGGCAGTAGAGTATAATAAGCAGTTCTTCGAGAGTTCTGCCGCTCCAGGCGGTATCCTTTCAAGCGATCAGACGATGAATCCCGACAGTAAAGACGATCTCGAAAGGCGCTGGAATAGAGCCCATCGCGGAACGTCTAATGCCCATAAGATAGCAGTACTAGATCGAGGGTTGGAATATCAACCTGTTAGTTTATCACAAGAAGATATGCAGTTTATCGAGCAAAGAAAATTGACCAAAAGGGAGATTCGGGCTCTCTACGGAGTTCCTGCTACTTATTTGGGAGAGACTAATGCAACTTATGCATCTGCCAACGAAGCTTCTAGAGCCTTTTTCCTAAATGTGGTTATTCCGATGGCTAACAGAATCTCTAAAGCCCTGACTAAATTTGTGCTAAGGCGCCATTGGCCCAATCAAAAATTGGAATTTAGGTTTAACTTTTTAGCCAACGAAGCCCTTGTACCACTCGTCAGAGAAAAGGCAGAGTTACAACGCGTACTTATCGAGGGCGGTATACCACCCAACATGGCCTCAAAGATGATCTGGGGTCAAGAGTTCTATGATGACGATATTGGACAAACGGCATTCTTGCCCGCAAACTTGGTCCCGATGGGTTCAGTACCCACTTCGGTCAAGGAGCCAGGACCACAACTTTCACTGGATACCGAAGATAAAGAAATAGACTCAACGCAGATAGATAAAGTTAGGCAAAACTGGCAGGAGATGATGAAGAACAAAGATATTAATATGGATCAAAGACAAATGAGTAACTTGGAGGATAAGCTAGATAAATTAGGTCAAAAAATTGAGGATATATAGTCAACTGCCCCGCAGTCAATTACGGGGCTTGAGAAGGCAGAAACTCAACTAAGAGGTGACTAGCCTAAGTTCATGCTAGAATTGCTAAGAGCTACACTACAGAAGGATATTGATGGAGTGCTTCCCCAGCTCCAAGTTCTCAACAAGGTGCTCTGTTTTGCCCAGAGAGGTTCGACGATGAACAACACGCCTTCTGTTAGCATTGGCGAGGGGACGTGCGCTAGCACAAGTACTATCTCAGGGAGGGTTATACCATGAATAATCCTGAGAATAGACGTGTGCCAGTTCTCGCACCCGATGGTGAAGCATTAATGCCGACAAAGGCAAGTC
>CAZTJJ010000097.1:0-6347 GCA_964614065.1 uncultured Thermotogae bacterium | reverse complement strand
CGTCCTCGCCGCTATCTGGATCACCAAAGTTCCAATCGTAATTTACTATGGTTCCGTCTGGATCAGAGGAATCCGAGCCGTCGAACTCGACCGTCAAAGGCAATTCCCCGGTAGCCGGATCGGGAGAATAGCTAATAACCGCAGTTGGCTCTTCGTTTGGTGGGGGAGTTCCCGAGTTGACCTCCACCTCTATTTCAGTAGATCCTGTAGCCCCTTCTTCGTCAGTAACTGTTAAGCTGACCATGTAGGTTCCTTCCTCGGCGTACTCGTGATTCGGGTTTTGTTTATTTGAGGTGTTCTCCGCCTCACTGTCTGGATCGCCAAAGTTCCATTGGTAATCGATGATCGGACCTTCCGGGTCGGATGAATTCGAGCCGTCAAAGGCGACCGTCAAGGGCAATTCACCAGTTGCCGGATCGGGGTAATAGGATATCACAGCTGTCGGATCCTGGTTGAGAAAGCCATCACAGCCGGACAATAGAAGAAGAGAGAGTAAGAGGATACCCGATAGTAGATATCGTGATGTGGGCCTGGGATTGAACTTCAAAGAGCATTCCCCCTGTTAATTTAGAAGCCCCGTCACTTTGGGCGGGGTTCTTGATTCTATGTTGTTGATGATTGTAACGCTCGTCGGGAATAGCTGCAACGACTCTCGGATAGCGGAACTGATGGTGTGTCACCCGGGCTGCAGTTCCAGATGTTAGCAGGGAGGGTCACCGCGCCCTCCCGAGAGAGGGTGTCCATTCCGCCCGGGCAGAGTCACCCGGGCTGCACAACATGAGGACGGGTCACCCGGAGTGGTTGGTAGAGTTACCCCAAATTTTTGTAAATGATTGCACGTTAAGCCTAACCTGGACCATACAATTGTCCGCTCGTTTAATCACCTATTACCTTTTATCCAGTTATAGCTGCTTATATTATATTATAACCACCTTGACGAATGTTACTGTTTGGTGTAGGGTAAATGAAGTAAAGTGAGTTGGGATGGGGTTTTTTCAGAATTATGTATTTATTTTTCAATTTCTTCATTGTTTCTTTAGAAAAAATTGGTAAGTTTAGATATACCTTTACTTGTTGAAAGAACGGCTAATTCCTTGCACTATAACGAAAAAGCTGCAATAATTGTAATTGTTTCAAGACGTATAAATTAAAGCTATAAGTTCCTTTCTTTAGGTTCTTTAGCGATGAGGAGTTATTGATAATTGGACGTGGGGATCAAAAGTAGGTCAAAGTAGGTCCAGGCAACGAGGTGGAGGTGGTGCTACTGAAAAAATCATCTGACAGAGGTTGGAAATGTTGACTCAACAGGGCGTACACCACAGTTATGATTTATATGATTTAGCAACGAAAATAATGGTGCGGAAGTGATGCCAACGATCAATATTCACAATAATAAGGGGGTTAAATAAATGGTAGAAAAGTCGAAATATTTGGTTATTAGTTTAGTACTAGTTTTGCTAGTTACCCCATTAGTGGCTGCAGAGGATGTTGAAAGCAGCTCTGGTAGCGTATTTAGTTTCGGGACGGATGCAAAATCTCTAAGCATGGGTGGAGCATTTGTTGCTGTGGCAGATAATTATTCTGCTACCTACTGGAATCCCGCAGGGTTAAATCAGTTCTCTGGAGTACAGCTAGGGGGTATGAACCTTAAACCTTATGGGGTTAACGGGCTGAACTTTTCCTTTGGTGGCGGGGCAGTTACTTTTAGCAATTTCGCCCTTGCCGGTAGTTACGGTCAGTTAAGTGCCGATTTGAGCGATCAATTACACTACGGAGAGAGCGAGGACTTGTCATCTTATGGAGAAACCCTGATCGCTGGCACCATCGGATATGGAATAGATTTTGCTAACTTTGGTGTGAACGTTAAAAACTATCAAATTACAGGCACAAGCGGATTTGGCTTCGACCTTGGCACTCTGATGACTTTTGATGCCGTGAGTTTGGGAGTAGTGGCTACGGACGTAGGTGGAACTTCCATTGGAGATAGTGTCGTTCAACCCGGTTATCGCTTGGGCGCGGCAATTGATTTACTAAGTAGGGCTACTGCTACCGCTGAAGTTGATATCCAGGGAGGCAGTCCGTTGATTAAAGTCGGGGCAGAGCTCTTGCCCATTGATCAGTTCGCGCTGAGAGCCGGTGTGCAGCTTCCTACCGGTGGTGACCCCGCCTTTACTCTGGGAGCAGGTATTAATCTCGCCGGTCTTACCGTTGATATCGCTTGGTTGCAGAATAACACAGAATTCGCAGGTTTTGAAGGATCGGGCGATACACTGGTGCTCTCTGCAGGTTTTCAGTTCGGCGCCTTCGGCGAGTCCGCTGAATAGATGAACAAGGAGGTATGATTAATGAAATTGAATAATTTCAAGATTAGTTTAGCGCTTACAGTACTTTTATCGGTATTGCTCTTTGCCGTTTCAGGATTCGGCGATGTCACCGGAGATGGAAGTGCTGACAATCCCTGGATTATTGAGAGTCAAGCTGATTTCAATAAGCTAGTCGGAAAACAACTCAGTGCAGTGGATCTTGTCGGCGATTCTGAGCCAGATATAGAAAACGGTGATACCATAGTCTTGGATACCGGTGAAGTTACCGAATTTGACCAAACCGCTCCAATAATTATAGATCTAAAAAATATTACCTTTGATGGTAACGAAAATTGGATTGTCCAACAGGATGGTTATGGTGTTTACGGTGAAGTGGATATAGGTTCCAACGGCTCCGGCGCAATAACCCAAGTAAACACCGCTAGTTTGGTAATAGAGGAAGCTGGAGCACACATAAGGAACCTAACCTTCAAGGGTTGTAAAGATATTACGACCCACCCAAATAATGCCATATTGGTTAATGTAGGAGATTATTGTTCCTGTGAAGATATAAATCGACTGGAGTTCGACAACGTAGAGACCGAACCATGTACAGACTGTGCTTATGACTATGGAATCCGGTTTGTCGGTGATGTAGATGAATGGGGAAGAAGAAACACAAGCTATTCCGAAGTTGATTTTGATGATGTTAGAGTTGGTGCCACTGCTATAGATGGAATTAAATTCGAGAATTCTGTCGCAAACTTGAGTGATATCAACTTTAACAAGCTATATATAGGTGGTTCTGGGGCCTGTGGCTACTGTAGTGACACTTATTACGGACCACCAGTTCCCCCAAATCCACCCGAAACTCCAAATGGTGTATCGTCGAACGGGGAACAATACCAGGGCCACGGAATCTGGTTTGATAACTACGGAAAGCTCGAAGATGTAACTCTAGACAATAGTCAGGGTGTGGACGGACAATACGTCTTAGCTGAAACTGGCTCATACGGTATTGAGGATAATACCGATGGGATAAGGATTAGTGGAGAGACGGTGACTAAGGTAGACAATTTCAGGATAGATCATTTTGATATCAAAGGTAACTGTGATAATGGAATAAATATTACCGGTGATTGCACCCCCGGCGGAGACTGTACTTTCGAGAGTGAGGAAAAATCCTCTATTTCGTTCATCGATTTAATTATAAAAAATACGAAAATATCTGGAAACGGTGACGAGTTGGATAAGGGAAACGACTGGGTTCCTGAGGATTTAGGAGCGGACGAGGGCCTGATAGATGGAGGATTTGGCATCTTAGTGGGAACGATGTGTCCGGAAGCAGAAGGTCTGGATATTTGCAATAGCACTGCCGAGATCGCCGATGTCCTTTTGGATAACGTAAAGGTTTTCAATAATACAAACGGAGGAGCTGGACTATTTGTATCCTCCGTCTCCGGCGACGAATCTGACCCAGCCCTGAAAGTAGTTGACAGTCAGTTTAATCAGGACCTGGGAGAAGGCGGTACCAATCCTAACCAGCAGGGCTTTGGTCTAGCCGTTGCTGCCTACGAGGGGATTAGGGGTGTAGAGATAAGTAATTCTACCTTCAACGACCACGACGGCGGCCTTACCGGAGTATCCTTGCCCGAATTACCAGACCAAAACTTCGGCGACGGAATAGCGTTGTTGGCTACCTACGTAGATGGAGCGAGAGACTCAGTAGAAAGCGTAACCATCGAGAATACAAATGCTAATGACAACATCACTGAGCTTCCCGATGAGAACGATGGTAACGGCCTTAGAATAGAAGGTAGAACCGTGAAGAACGTCAATATTCTCAAAGAGGACACCTTCAATGATAACGGTAAGGATGGAGTTAACGTCCATGGGGAAACTGGCGTCGACGGTCTGACTATGGAAGGCTCCGGTGATGATACTTACCCAATACTCGCAAACGGCAACGGGAACGACGGATTGTTTGTAGGAAGTGGTAATGACGATAGAGAAAACGACGGGTACATAAAGGGCCTCCATGTTAGCAATGTCCAGTTTGGTGAGGACGGACACGAGAACCTCGGCAACGGAGTGGAACTACTAACCGATGAATCTGGAAGCGACATCGGCTCGCTTGAATCCGATGGCGCCGTTGTATTTGACCATATATATGTCACTTACAACCTGGCTCATGGTATGAGGGTAAAGTCAGCGGGAAGCTTCAAAAATCCCTCGGGGAAGATCTTCGTCAATAATTCGGAGTTTAGCTATAATTGGGAAGACGGTCTTTACCTGGTCGCGGCCGATAACGTAGAGAACCCACGAATAGCGAACAGTACCTTCGTGGGAAATAACGTCCATACTTATGGTATTTACATCAGCACTGATTCTGGTGGTGAGATAAAAGGAAGTTCAAACACGGTCGAGATTCTAGGCAATGTAGTGGCCAATAATACAAAGGGCATAGTAATAGGAGGAAAGAAAGAGGACGATGGCAGAGCTGGATTAATAGAGGATTTTGCCATACAAGAAAACACCACCGAGAATCCTGATGGGGATGAAAACGGAAACTCTGTTCTCAATATAGCCTTGATCGCCGACAAATTGCTATCAATTGACATCAGAAGCAACCGTCTAATCGGCCCTTACAATGAGGAAGACGCGGAGAACGGAGATGAAGTAGCTGCCTTGTGGTTGCTGGCCAAAAACTCCAGTTCCAATATAATGGTCAAAGAGAATCTATTTGACAGCGAGGCGGCAGGTGAGTGCATCGGTGACGGCACGGCGATAATTATTGACGCCAAAAATACTACCGTCAAGAGAAACGAAATACGGAAGTTCGCTACCGCTATTAAACTAATGCAGGAAAATTCAGGTAGCTCAAGGGCAAATGATGCCAGTAACCACATAAACGAGAATAACATCATCGGAAACTGTATCACCGTAGATGCTTCTGCCCTCGATTATGGAAATGGCGAAATGGTAGATGCGAGGAACAACTTCTGGGGCGAAGGCTATACGACACCAGAAAGTTTGGCGATAAACATGTTGGCAGGTCTCGATGTGGACGATCCTCTTGATCAGATTAAAGTGTCAGGAATTAGAAGTAAGTCTTTTGACATAGTTGTCGACGACATCGAGATTGGTGGTCTTTCCATAACGCCGGAAGAGCCCGGTGTGGATGAGCCGATCGAACTGGAATACACCTTAACAAATACTACCGGCTCCGACATTACCTTGGCCAGCGTCCGGCTTACGGTAACGGATGGAGACGACGATACCATTGTAGATAACCAAGAGATTGAGAGTAATATTACAGTCAACGCAAATGACTCTGAGACATTGACCCACGAATTTACCACCGGAGCACAGGGAGACCACGAGGTAACGATCACTGCCAACGGCTACACGGGAAGCTTCACCTTCGAGGTTGGAGAGGTGGAACCGGCAGAGAAGACACCTTACTGGGGTGGAGATGGAGATCGTTCCAAATGTGGAATCTTGCCGGCACCGGTTGACGGGACGGAGACTCCATTCCTGGAGTTGGCAAATGAAAGCGGCAATTCCGTCCATAGTTACGTTACAGTTAATGTAGTGAAAGTATTTGACTTGAGTGGAAGGAAAGTCGCTGAGATCGAAGACATTAACAACATGTCGGCATTGGAGGATCTGAACAACGGGCTCTACCTGTACACCGTCGACTACGAAGCTCAAGGCGAATCCGAGCAGAGTCCGGTCATGAAGTTCCTCGTTAAAAAGTAAATAGTTGAACTGAAACTAAATTAGAACACTCAATTGCCCCAGGCCTGGTCATCAGGTCTGGGGTTTTATTTTTGATCTTCAAGAGAGAAACCTCTTCGGTCGATGTGACGTATTTCCTACCAAATCAAACCGCCTAACACTTCAAACTATGTCCACACCGGGGCTCGAAAACCCCGGCTATCGTCTGGTGTGTAATTCGACATCAGCAGCATGAGCTCCCGTGCTCTGATCGGTTTTCATCTGGACAACACTCAGTTTATAGCAGCATGAGCTCCCATGCTC
>CAZTJJ010000096.1:0-6495 GCA_964614065.1 uncultured Thermotogae bacterium | reverse complement strand
CACATATCGCATTTGCTTGTGGTAAGTAGGGATAGTTGGTTGACGGTTACGAAGAAAAAAGCCAGGTAGTTCTATGACTACCTGGCCTGAAAAATTGATGTTATGAGGCTAACTTTGGTCGTTACTTTCCGCCGCGCCCGCCGTTATTCTGACCGCGTTCAAAGTCTTCATTCCTTTTTCTTCCGTAAGGGCCGTCTCCAGAACATTCGCCCTCATCTGCCTTTCCATTGCCGGCACCGTATCCGCTACCGTCTTCAGGTTGGAGAGCTTTGTTACTGCCGTCGTTGGAGCCATACCGGTTTCCGCTGCCCCCCGAGTTGCCTGTAGCAATTCTCGAACCCTTACCCTTGTCGGCACCCTGATTGGAATAACCGAACGGGAAAGTCGAGGCTCTTTCTTTGAACGTAGTAGCTAGTTCTTCGCTTATTGTTCCCTCGGATGCCAGCTTCTCGGCCGCTTCCACCTTGGTTTCGATCATAGTTGCTTTCAACGTTTCGGCGTCGTTATTCAATTTGGAGGCTAATATTTCCAGGTAGTTCTCACTTATTGGTCTCTCTTCTTCATCTTTAGCCTGGCTCATTGCATCATTCATAATTGAGTCCAGCTGCTCTGCTTCTAGCCCTAATTTGGGGGCCAGTAGATTGATGTAAGTCTCTTTCATTATTCCGGTTTCTTTCGTACTACTTCCTTTTTCATTTCCCGCGATTCCAACAACACTAGTGACCAATAGACCTATAATTAACGTAAGTGCAATCAGACCCGTTCTATGTACCTTGTTTGATAACATTTTTGTTTCACCTCTTGTTTGAATTCGCCAATAGTATATCCCTCAGATGTGTTAGAGCGGTGTAATATTTGTGTGGTTTGTGTGTGGTTTGAGTATTTACCGCTAATTGAATATGGATTGCATAAATGAGTTAACCAAAATATTTTTTATTTTGGCAGTGAAAAACCGACCGTAGTTCCTTTTCCCTGCTCGGAGTCGATCCAGATCTCGCCTCCGTGAGCTTCGACGAGCTCCTTAGCTATTGACAACCCCAACCCAGAACCACCGTCAGCAGAGCGGGAGCTGTCCGCCCGATAAAAGCGATCAAAAACGTGATTAAGCTTGTCACTTGGGATTCCTTCACCGGTATCAGAAACCTCCACTACGAGTTCCTCCGGGCGTTCTTCAAGGTTTATCTGGACCATCCCCTCTTTAGTATGTCGGAAGGCGTTCTTAACAAGGTTATTGATGACCTGCGATATTCTGTTTGCGTCGATGTGAACCTCCTGGAGGGTTTCTGGTAGGTTCGTCTTTAGTTTTACTCCGGATTCCGCCCCGAGTTCAGCTAGCTTTCCCGAAATTCTTTTTATAAGGTGAATAAGATTCACCGAACCCTTGTCAAGCTTGAGTTCTCCCGCTTCAGCGAGCGTCAGCTCCCGCAGGTCCTCGATCAGTCGGTTGAGCAAGTTGATATCTTCCTGAATCTCCTTCAGTTTCTGGTCTGTTGGCTCGTAAACGCCCTCACGAATTGCCTCGATCTCTCCGCTCAAGACCGTAAGCGGCGTCCTAAGTTCGTGGGCAATATCTCCAATCATCCGGCGTCGACTCTCCTCGGATTCCTGGAGATTTCTGGTCATTCGATTAAACAATTCAGCCAGTTCGCCCAGCTCGTCATCTGATCGGAGAGAAATTCTGTGATCGAGTTCTCCCCTGGCCACCTTACTGGTGGCAGCAGTAAGTTTGTTTAAAGGGCGAGTAAGCTGTCTGACGAGTAAGCAACCAAGCAGTAAAGCTGCAGCCAAACCTATAGCTCCAGCGAAGATTATTTTGCGGTTTACCGCTTCAAGAAATTGTCTTTCTGACTGATCTAGTTTAGTGGAGAGCAAAGGACCGGCAAGCAAAGTACCTATTTTTCTTCCATCGGTCTCAAGATCTACTCCTTGAGAGAGGAGGTCAGCCGATATTTCTTTTCCCACCATTTCTTTGTCGTAGGCGGCGATAGCTCGGCCGTTGGGATCAACGAAGACTACATTTTGAGCTCCTCCACCTGGATAGTTACCGGTGTTTCTGGGGCCCCGTCCGTTTGTCCCGAACTGGGAGATATCTTTGAATAAAGAATCTATTCCCTCCCAGGATCCATTTTCTCGATAGTAGCTTATTAAGATTTCTTTGATTCCTTTTAGCTGGCTGCTACGGCCACGGACCACGTAATCCCGGAATTCGCTCTGGGTTGTTCGGTTGACCACGTAATACAAAGAACTCAAGATAACGATTACGATTAAAAACAAGGAGAGTACCAACTTAAAGCGAAAGGAACTCAATAACTTTTTCATGGTTTATTCGTCGTTGACTTTTCGGAAGCGATAGCCTACCCCGTGAACAGTTTCGATAAACCGGGGATGATCGTCAGGATCGGACAGTTTTTTTCTCAGGTTCTTAACATGAGTATCAATTTTTCGTTTAACCCCTTCGCCGGGAAAATGGCCGATTTCCTTGAGCAAGGTCTTTCTGGTAAATACTCGTCCTGGTCGTCGGGCCATGACGACAAGTAAGTCGAATTCCGTCGGAGTCAAATCGATCTCTTTGCCTTCTAGTTTTACCTGATGGGTCTCGGTGTTGATTGATAACTTGCCCTGGTTGATCAAATCCTGTCTTCCGGGCCCGCCCTCTGAGCGCCTTAGGATTGCCTTGATCCGGGCAGCCAGTTCCCGCAGGCTAAACGGCTTGGTCACGTAGTCATCAGCGCCGATTTCCAATCCCGTAACCTTATCTATCTCTTCCGTCTTTGCCGTAAGCATTATTATAGGGACATTCGATTCTTTTCTAACCTCTTTTGCGACTTCTAAGCCATCCTTTTTAGGCAACATAAGATCCAGAATGATGAGAGCCGGTTCCTGACGCTGGAAAGCTACCAAACCTTCTTCCCCATCTCGAGCATCAATGACTCGATAACCTTCGTTATCGAGGTAATCCCGGATCAATCGGACAATCCTTGCTTCATCCTCTATTACAAGTATTTTCTTCATATTTTTCCTAGGCTTTCAATATGTTTGTGAATCGGCGGTTCCCCATGCACCTCCCGGGGACCGTTTGCGATAATGTGACATAACTATACCGCACGAATATGGAGAATCCGTGTAGGAGACGTAGATATTTTGTGTGGATTGTTTTCTCAGCAGCAGAGATCAACGCCTTTTTTCAAGAAGGAATTCCAAATACCTCATCGTCAAGATCTATCTCGTAGTCACAACCCTCTTCTTTGGGTATATTAGTTATCTTTTTCATTTCAGAAGGTTCCAGTTGGAAGTCAAATATATCAAGGTTTTCTTCTATATGGTCCTTTGAACTTGATCTGGGAAGTGCGACTACTTCCTTTTGCATATCCCATCTTAGCACTATTTGGGCAGGAGACTTGTCGTACTTTTCACATAGTTTATTGATCAAAGGATCTTCAAACACTGCGGTCCGTGAAAAGGGAGCGGCCGCGGCCAGGTGTAGGTCGTTTTCTTCACAGTAGGTTAAAAGCTTCTCGTCGTGATACCATGGATGAAATTGTACCTGGTTTACAGAGATTGGCACTTCCGTTATTTTAAGGGCGATACTCAACTCATAAGGGCTAAAGTTACTGACCCCAATGTTTTTTACCTTTTTCAACTTGTATAGTTTGTTGAATGCGTGGAGGGTTTCTCTAAGAGAGATGGCCAGATTGGGCCAGTGAATTAAGTATAAATCTAGATACGAGGTGTCTAGCTTTCTCAGCGATCTATCACAGGCTTTTAAGACGTTGCCGTAGTTCAGATTTGAAGGAAGGACCTTGGAAGTGATAAATAAGTCTTCTCTATTGTAGTCTTTAAGCACTTTACCAATTTGCTTTTCGTTACCATATCCTTCGGCAGTATCTATATGTGTATACCCGGCATCTAATGCGTTTTTGACAGAAACTTCCGTCTTATCGCCTAAATCCCATGTGCCAAAGCCGATAGCCGGCATTTCTCCCCCAGTTTTCAGGTTTACTTTAGGAATCTGTGACAATTGTATTCACCTCTGTTTTGTATCTTGACTTTTTACATTATACTAAAATTGAGCAAATTTGACCCGTTGCTGTTGATTTAAGTTAATCGAGTGGTTGATTTTGCAACCGGTAGTTGGTCCAGTTTTCAATAATGGGAATTTCCTACGGGAGTAACAGTTTGTGGTTTTTGTGAGAATCGCTTGCCGAGGAAGCCCTTCATCCCCATAGTTTGTTGTGGGGTTATTGACTGCTTCAAGTATCTATACTTGGGCAATCAGTATTCTAGCATTTTTTGGCCCCTGCGTGCCCGTGTATAGATATTGTTTTTTTATGTTTCGTTCTTTTATGAAGATACAGGAGGAATATGGCAACACTGAGATGTACTAACTGTTCGGAAACCTACTCTGTTTCCAGCCAACTTCAGCGTTGTAAAAAATGTAATGAGCCTCTGGAAATAGTTCATGATGATTTGTCTCTGGCAAGAAGTGATTTGACTGCGGATCAACCGCTATTGACCAAATATCGGCGCGTGTTGCCCCTGGAAAATCCGGCCCCCGATCTTTATTTGGGAGAGGGGGGGACTCCGCTGGTTAAGGCGAAGCAGCTGAGCATAGACCTGGGTATTGATCGGTTGTATCTAAAGAACGAGTCCGTGAATCCCACCGGTTCGTTCAAAGACCGGGGTACCTCCGTTGAGATTCAACGTGCTTTAGCACTAGGGAAACCCGGAATAGCTACCGTTTCTACGGGCAATATGGCCGCTTCGGTGGGTGCATACTCGGCACATGCAAATTTGGACTGTTTTATCTTCGTAAAGTCAGAGATCACCAGAGAAAAAGTGCTGCCGATTATCGTTTATGGACCAAATCTTTTAAAGGTTAGCGGGGATTATGCCGACCTTGTGTACCGTTGTCAGGAACTAGCCGAAAAATCAACAGTTCATTTTAGCTATGGTGATACCCCTTTCCGAATTGAAGGGCAAAAAACTATAGCCTACGAAATATGTGAGCAGCTCGATTTCAATCCACCCGATTACATTGCAGTGCCGGTTAGCAGTGGGGGAAATTTTTCCGCTATTTTGAAGGGCTTACGAGAAATGGTAAACTTGGGGTTAATTCCTGACATGCCCCAGGTTATAGGGGTTCAAGCCGAGGAAGCAGCGCCAATCGTAAGTGCTTTTAATCGCGACGACAAAGAAATAGATCATTTGTCTTCTACGGACACCTTGGCTCACGCTATTAGTAATCCTTATCCATCAAGTGGCAACAGGGTGCTCAGGGAACTTAGATCGGGAAATGGTTTTGCTTTGACGGTCAGTGATGATGAAATTTTGCAGGCCCAGAGATCAGTTGCGCGAAAGGAAGGCATATTTTGTCAACCCGCCAGTGCTGCTACTGTGGCCGGTGTTCAAAAGTTAATTGACGGTGGAAGTATCGAGTCCAGTAGTAGCATTGTTGCAATCATTACAGGAAACGGCTTAAAAGATATCGAGGTGCTCAAAGAACACGATTTCCCCGCACCAAACGAGACCGATTTACCTTCTTTGGAAAAAGTCTTCCATGAATTTGTAGGCGGTAGTGGGTGACAAAAAATCCCGCGGACGTTGACCATTGGCCAAAGTATACAGTTACTACCCCAGAATCGATACGAGAAATACACCACCAAATGTTAGCAATACACCTACAGCTGATCGGCTAGTTGGGCGTTCGCGCAGGAGTACTATACTGAAGAGAAAGGCGAATAACGTCATGGAACCCCGAATCGGAGCAAGCACACTGGCCGGGGCCATCTCGAGACCGGTAAGCCAGAGCATCCAGCCGAGGAAAAAGGCAGTGAAAGCAGTAAACATTGCCACCCCCAGGTCCTGCAGAGGATAGTGAAGGTGGAAATGGTGTTCCTTGCTAAAGAGAGCAACGAGATTCCAGCAAACGGCAGCGGTAGATACAATGATAAGTTGATAGGAAACAGGACTCATACCTTGGCTCAGACAATATTTAGCTGGAACGGTCTCCGCTATACCCCACAATAGGCCGGCTCCAAGTGCTGGTAGCGTTCCCCAAAGCGAGTGGTCGGTTGATGTAGACCCCCGGCGAGTCACCAGAAAGTATGCACCTAACACGACCAGAAAGGCGGCAACAAATACAACTAGTTTTGGTTCCTCACCGAGAAAAAGGACGGCGGTCACCACTCCCCAAAAAGGAGCCGTGTTGGCCAGGGAAGCGGCTTCATGGGCAGAACTATGCTTGATCGCATAAAAGTAAAGCAAGCTACCAAAGAATGAATCGATGACTCCGGCTAAAAGGGCAATTCCGATAAAACTTAAGCTGGCGTAATGGAAGCCCGAGGTAAGCAACCCGTAAGGGACGATGAATAGTAAGGCGAACAGTGGCCTCACGGAAGCGTAAGAGATTAGATCCATCCGTTGTAACCCGGTCTTGGTAAAGACTTGGGCCAAGGCCCAGGAGATAGCAGCCCCTAGAGCGAAAAAAATAGCCAA
>CAZTJJ010000095.1:0-6540 GCA_964614065.1 uncultured Thermotogae bacterium | reverse complement strand
TAAAAGAAGCCTATTTGGGGCAATAGCCCCTCGCACACTAAATTGGAGAGAACTACATTCTTATTAAATTAAGGAGGTGATAAAGTAAAAGTGTACGTATAAACCATCAAATCAAAACATCATATAAAAGGGGTGCAACAAATGAAAAACACTTACAGTTATTCTAAAGTGGTATTTATATTAACACTCTCATTTGTCTTTTTGTTCACCGGGCTGGCGCAAGGCCAAGAGGGCTTAGAGCCTACCGGAAAGCCAATCAAGATTGGTAGTATTTCCCCTTTAACCGGCGCAGCAGAAATTGAAGGAACTGACATTCAAAGAGGAGAAAAAATCGCACTGGAAGAAATCAATGCTGCCGGGGGTGTACTAGGACGTCCGTTAAAGATAATCTTTGAAGACAGTGAAACTCGACCCAAAGCAGGCATTAACGCTGCACACAAGCTCGTGGAAACCGACGGTGTACCAGTAATCGTAGGTAGTTATTCTAGCGGTGTCTCCTTACCTATTGGAGAATACACAAACAAGAAAAAGGTAATTCAAATCTCCGAAGGTTCTACATCTCCTGCACTCCGAGAAGTCGGCCCTTACTTCTTTAACGCAGTAGGACTCGACGATCTAATGGGAACTGCAGTTGCAAAATTTGCTCTTCAAGATACAGGGCAGAAGAACTTCTCGATCATAGTTATGAATAATCCCTTTGGTATAGGTATGGCACGCTGGATGAGAAAGACTGTAGAAGATGCAGGAGGCGAAATACTCTCCGAAATCAGGTACGAGAGATTCAAGTCAGATTATAGAGCTGAGTTGAGAGAATTATTTAAACCGGACCCCCCAGGAATTTTATACTCTATCTATGGAAAAGAAACCAAAATTATCAGAAAGCAGGCTTACGAGTTAGGGCTAGATCCAGAATTTGGTTGGTACGCCGGATACACGTCAATGGGGACTTCTGCCGCAATCCCAGAAACTGTAGAGGGAACCAAGGGCTTATCACCGGGTTATCTAGGTGCTGCTGCAGAGAGTTTCAATAGCAAATACAAAGAAAAATATGACAAACTTCCGCCTTCTTGCTGGGCGTCCTACGGATACGATGCTACCTGGTTAGCCGCTCTTGCCATCAACATGGCCAATAGCACAGACACGGATAAAATTAAAGAAGCTCTCCACCAAATTGCTCCTCGTTACCGCGGAGTTTCTGGAGGAGGAAATAAGATCTTCGACGAAAGCGGCATGCAAGCACAGGAAACCTATATTACTCAGATCTACGAAAACGGCGAGCTACATCCTTATACCAACCCAGAAATGGGTATAACGAAATCGAAAATCACCTACAAGAAACAGCAATAAACGTCATTCCATTTATGGCCACCAGATTTACAATCCGGTGGCCATTACTTTTTCTGACCTCCCACTATAGAACTCACATTCACACCAAATGAGGGTTACACAGAGATAAGAAAGTCCACGGGCGCTTCAACAACCGTTTTTCTAGAACCAATTACGCCGAGACAACTCGTTCATAAATAACACGAGCTGTAGCTATATCCTGAATAGCCAATCCTGTAGAATCAAAGATAGTGATTTCATCCTCCTTTTCTCGACCTGGTTTCTTTCCAGCTATAATATTGGGTAAAGTACCGTAAATATCAGTTTCGTCAATTACACCTTCTGAAAAGGGGACGTTTATTTCTCCACTATGGGTAGTCTGTTCGATGTCGTCCACCACTACTTTGACGTTTTCTTTGGACAAAAGAGCTGGATCAAGTTCTTCTTTCCCTTCCGCGTCTGCTCCAATTGCGTTGATATGAGTACCCGGTTTTATCCATTCGCTTTTAATGATAGGTTCTCTAACTGGTGTTATGGTAGTCACAATATCGGACCTAGAAGCTTCTTTTATGGAAACTTCTAGGATGTTAAGATCAGGAAAGGCATCCCGAAAGGAATCCATTGCATCTTTGTCAACGTCAAAGACCCTAATCTCCTCTAAATCAAAGATCTGTAAAGTAGCCAGTAACTGCGTTTTGGCCTGTTCTCCCAGACCAATTAACCCCAAAGCGTGGGCATCCCTGTTGGCCAAGTACTTAGCCGCAATTCCTCCAGCAGCCCCGGTCCTGTAGTTAGTGATTTTAGTACCATCGATGCAGGCCAGGTTTTCTCCGGTTTGCGGTCGGCTTAGGAGAATCTTAGCCATTACAGTGGGTATATCCTTTTCCTTATTGTCGGGGTGAACGTTGACCCACTTTAGCCCAGCATACCCTCCTACAAATGCGGGCATAGCTCGAAAGTCACCGTTGAACTGGGGTAAATCCAAATAGATCTTTGGAGGCATCTTTGCCTCCCCTGTTGAGTATTCAATAAATGCTTCTTCCAGAACGGACATAACATCTTTCATATTTAAAACTTCTTCGACTTGAGCTTGACTGATTTCTACAAACTTAGAGCCCATTTTACCCCCTTGTAAAAATAGAAGAATTTGAGAAAACATCTGGTGCTGGGTTTTATTTATTCTATAAGGTGAAAGCTGATACTGAAATAGGCCGCCCGAGTAAGAGGATTTAAGTCTATCCTCCCTAACTAATGTTCACCTTATAGCTAGACGGTAGTATTTTCCCATCACCACCAACTCTTACCCGTAAAATTGAAGTCTCGGATATTTGCGCTTCTTCAAGAGTTCCCATTTGAAAACATTACAATTTGTCTATTACTGCGTCTATCTTCTCAATGACATCATCGGAGAGAGGTTTGGGCTGGTGTTCATTAAGAATTCTTCGAACCCTTTCAGTGGCTCGCTTCTTTAACGTCTTCCCACCTCTCTTCTTCCAGCTATCTCTGTTATTTCTGTCCAAGAGTGTTGGTTCCCATGCAACCTCCCGAAAGTTATCCATTGTATGCTTGTGCGTCAGGTGGTTACCGCCATGCCCCACCTCATCGATTACCTCAAGTGCAAGCGTATCTACATTGATTTCGATCCCATCGATAAACTTTTTTGCCATACTGATTACTTCGTCAACCATGACTACCTGTTCAAGTGACCCAGTAGAACCAGACTCCATATATCCCACATCATGGATTAGGTTAGCACCACTCAAAGCCGAAAACAAAGTTGAAAGCGTCCCTTCAATCGCACTTTGCTGATCAAACACTTTAGAGTCGGTACAACCTGCTGTTCCCCAAGTAGGTAGGTTATAGTAGTTAGCTATATCCATGTAAGCGGCGGACGCGAGCTCTTTTTCAGGTGCACCGTAAGCAAGGATTGCTGTTTTCATATCCATCACAGAACTAACGCCCCCAAAGAAATAAGGTAATCCTTCACGCTGAAGCTGGGAGAGTACCAATCCGGAGAGATTTTCGGCAGTTCCTTGCACAAGTTGTCCCGCCACAGTAACCGGTGCACTTGCTCCACCTTGAAGGGCTGGAGAATGAATTGTCGGTATTCCATGTTCTGCAGTAAAAAGTAACTTGCGTGTAGCATCCTTATCGTGAGTTAGAGGCGAAATCGGTTCCGAATAGGAGATAATAAATGGCTTACGCCGCAACTCTTTTTCGCTCTCTCGAACAGTTAGTGCCATATCAAGAATATCTTTCATTCCTTCTTTAGTATAGCTCCAGACAATAATTGGCTTGGATGTGTTTTTAATCATCGCTTCAAATTCATGACGATCAGAGTGCTCATGGGGAACATCATCAATGGTGCCAAAACCCATCACCCAGTCTATATTGTCTAAAGCATCACATAAACGAGCTACATTCACCGTATCCTGTTTTTGGAACTTTCTGCGCTTACCCGTTTCGGTGTCACGCATATTCAAAAGCGTGGGGCCCGGACCAAAAGTCACGTTGGTACCACCAATTATCATTGCTTTGTCCCCATCCCGGTTGAATAATGTCATCTGAGATGGAGCGCTGTCTATGGCCCATTCAACCAAGCCTGATGGAAAATAAACTCTGTTATCCTCCACATGGCATCCGGCACTAGAGAGTATTTTTCTAGCTTCTCGGAGTGGAAAGTTCACACCTGTGCGACTAAGCACCTCCAAAGCCGTATGATGAATATCAATAACCTGATCTCGGGTCAATACTTGAAAATCTACTTTCTGCTGATGGCTACCGTTCAATTCAGTATGTTCTCTCCGCATCGTAACCTCCTTTAATAACGTACCTCTCGATTACTACGCTCAGACTCTATTATTTCATCAATCTCTGACTGCTGTCGTTGGGTCAGTTGCTCCGCTTCATGGGTACTAAGAATTTCTCGGGCCTTTTGGTTTACCCTGTCCTGCATCAACCTGGAACCAGCTTGTACCCAGGAATCGAAATTGCTCCGATCAAGCAATTCAGGTTCCCACATCTCAGTTTTGAATTTCCTCACAGTATCCGGATGGCTCACATAGTTTCCTCTGGGACCGACACCATCAATTACATCAGCAATCTTTTGTAGTTCTGTAGTATCCACTCCGCGCATTATCCGCTTTACCATACTGATGATCTCGTTGCTAATTACTATCTGCTCGAGTGAGGCTGTCATACCGGACGCTAAATATCCAATGTCATGAATCAGGTTAGCACCAGAAAGCATCTGGGTTGCGATAGAAAAAGTAGCCTCTAAGGCCGCCTGGCTATCTGGCAACTTAGAATCGCTACATCCGGCTGTCCCAAACATTGGAAGTTCCAAGAATTGACTCATTTCAGATAACGCAGCGTGAAGTAGGGAAGTTTCTGGTGATCCATAGAGAAATGAAGAAGTTTTCATATCAAGCAACGAACAAACCCCACCTGTAATTACTGGAGTCCCCGGATTGACCAATTGTGCCAGAGCAACACCACCTAGAGATTCTGCTACAGATAAAGCTAATGTGCCCGCAAAAGTCATCGGCCCAGTGGCACCTGCAGAAGGAGCAGGTGTATAAATAATTGGCATTTTTTCCTCTGCTTGATAGATCAATTTATCTATTGCTTCCTTTGAATGGCTAAGAGGAGTGGTCGGTTCAACATAATGGATGATGAATGGTTTTTGGCGTAATTGATCTTTTCCATTAACAGCAATCGAAGCCATCTCAAAGATATCTTTATTCCCTCGTATATCATGGGAGGTAAAGACTATGGGTTTCGTGGTATTAAAAAGCATCTCCCTGAATTGATATAAATCCGTCACTTCTACAGACTCATCATAAATTAACCCCAAAGACATTATAAAGTCAAGATTATCTAGCTCATCTACAACAATACCAACTTCCTGAATGTCTTTTCTGCAAGTTTTCCTATGACCCCCGTCAAGAGTGAGTGTGTTCGGGGTGTCTGAACCCGTACCAAAGTAGTTATTTGTTCCTCCGAGACGCATAGCAAGTTCTCCGTGGCGGTCATAGATCAGTACCGTTTCTGGTGCTGTGACCAAGCCTTCCTCCACTAGATTGGGGGGGATAAAGGCTACTTCACCTTTGACAGTTACTCCGGCATTTGAAAGTCTGGTTAAGGCCGCATCATGGGAGATTCGTACACCTGTTCTCTGAAGAATCTCAAGTGCTGCGTTGTAGATGTATTTCCTGTCATTTTCAGAAAGCACAGTCATTTGCGGTGCGTGGTTTATAAATTTTTTTGAGGTTAGCATACTGTTACCTCCTAAGATTGTTTTTGAAACTTGAAACACCTGTATCAGAGCAAATCGCTAGCAACAAGCTACACTGCTATCCCTATTGAATTATGATCTCGCTCTAAAGAACCACAAAAATGATAATTTTAATCTTCACACATTTTTTAAATTTGTGATCAACTCACTCAGTGAATCCAAAGAGGACTGTACATGATCAGATAAACTTTTAGCGCATGCTTTTGTATCCCCTCTTTCCAGTTCACCAATCAGTCTTTCAAAATTACCCGGAATTAACTTCGCCGAAATCCGCTCATCCAATGTAACAATCCAGCTACGCACAGCATGACCTAACAAAAAGTCCAATAATGTGGAAAGGATTTTGTTTCCAGAAGCTTTGTGAAGTACCCGATGGAACCTATAGTCAAGCCTGAGTAATTTTTTATAATCCTTCTCTTTCTCCATTTCAGTAACAAGTGATCGTAGCCGGTCGATTTGAGTAGAGGTAATATGAACCGCTGCTAGCTTCCCCAAAAGTTTGACTAGGTTCTTTCTAACAACAAAATTTTTTTGTAGGTACTCTAAATTAACCTGGCTTGCATATGTTCCTTGACTTGGCACTATGTCAATAAAATTTTCAGCCTCAAGCAAAAGAAAGGCTTCCCTAACTGGTACACGGGAACAGTTAAACTCTTCTGCGATCTTCGATTCGCTCAAAGGATCACGAGGTTCATAGTCGACAAAGACTATTCGTTCCCGTAGAGTGCGATATATTTCGTTATCTCGTCGTGAAAGCTCCAAAAAACTCATATTGACCTGTATACAGGTTGCATATCCTTATACAAAATTAGTCTACAGTATTAGTCACGAAACATCAATTAGAATCTTGCATCTTCATTCGCCGAGTGAGGCGACCTAGTGAATCTCGGCAGAGACTCTAAAGCAGTATTACACTT
>CAZTJJ010000094.1:0-6549 GCA_964614065.1 uncultured Thermotogae bacterium | reverse complement strand
AGATCACTAAACTGCAAGGTTATCGGGTGACGGGTCGGGAAGAGGAGAAGACTGTTGTTGTTATACGGGAGATCGTCAATGGACAAAACTAAAATTGATTTTAAAACCTGTGGCGACTGTAAGCACTTTATTGAAGTCAAAGAAGGCTTAGGGTGGTGCCTAAAAGATAGGAGCAGAGCTGTCGATAGGACTGAACCAAGATGTTTCCAGTTTGAGGAGGCAGACAATGAAAAAGATTAACGATCCCGACAAGATCCCGACATGGTGTCCACTGGCGAAAGGTGAGCGACCTATGATGTGTCGAGCGTGTGACGAATACGTTGAGAATCCGTTTGGTAAGAGTTTTTGTAGGGAGGTGGAGGATGAAGTTTGAACAGTCGGTACACAAGCAGAGCAAACGTTGTGATAATTTACTTATAGAAAAACAGAAAGATTATGGATCGGGCAATATTCTCAAATTTGGTGAACGGGGAGTGTTGGTGCGGGCTTCGGATAAGCTCGAAAGATTGATTAACCTACTGGAAAATGATAAGGAGCCAAAGAACGAGCGAATCGAAGATACGTGGATGGATTTACGGAATTACGCTCAGATTGCGTTGATGCTACGGGCAGGGGAATTTGACCTACCGCTGGAAGAAAAAGATGCAATTGGTGGCAGCGGTCAGGAGTGGGATAGATAGAATGCCAAAGTACCGCTACCGCTGCCCGAATTGCGGCGAAGAGTTCACGAAGATTGAGCAAGTCAATCCCGACGCCCGGCGTTGCCCGGAGTGTGGAGCCGAAGCCGAGCGGGAGAAGGTAAACTCGTTCTCGCCTCGGTATAAGGGCGAAGGGTTTTATTCTACGGACTATGGAGGTAGTGATGAGTGAGTATATTGTATACGGAGCCTCTGACGACCTGATTGAAATTGATGGAGACGTTCGAGCAGAGTTCTATTCTAGCTGGGAAGATGACAAGGAATACGTTGCCTTCTCGACCGGTCTTCTGCTTGGTATCTCGTACAACAAAAAAGGCATCTGGAAAATCACGAAAGAGGACGTGCCGGAAGGAGTGGAGGTTGAGATACATCCCGCTAACTCGGAGCAAGCCAAGGCTGTCCTGGATAGAAGCCGTAACGACTATCAGGACGTGGCGGTAATAGAGGGAGCGAAACCGAACTGGATACTTAAAGGGGTGCAGTCAATCGATGTATAACCTTGTACGTTCACTGATTGTGGAGGTCGAAAATGAGTGACGAAATCCAAACGATGACGCTAGAAGAGTTCCGAGATTTGGGCTACTTACAGGAACTTAACCGGAGATTTCTACATCCCTTGGGCTTGGCTATCGGCCTTATGGGGGATTTCGACGAGGACGGTAACTTCGAGCCTTCTGGGGAGATACAAATACAAGACTATCGAGATGACCCCGAGGGGATGAGGTTCTCTGAGGAAGAGATGGATTTGGAATTTTATATCAAGTCCGAAAGAATCAAGTTTGAGCGCCAGGAGAAATTTGAGCAGAGACTAGAAGAGCTTGGTTATGTGATTCAACCAGTGGAGGTCGAAAATGAGTGACGTAGTCGGAGACACAACCAAAGTTCCACGACACCAGTTAAGGGATGATCTCGAGGTCGGGGATAATGTCAACGCAAACGGGTTCTACTTTGAGGCTATATCGGTTGGCGAGGACTGGGTAGTGCTGGAATGTCTGGAAGATTTGATCGAAAAGAACGAAGGGGGTCGAGAATGAAAGTAGATAAAGACACACTCAAGATTTTAAAACATAATATCAAAGCGATGAGGAAAAAGTCCGAGCTTTATTCAATTAGCGACGATTGGGATGAAGGATATCAAAAGGCACTTGACGAAATGAAGGAGCAAATCGAACTGATATTAGATGAAGGAAAAATAGAATTTAAGACTACGGCTTTCGACGAGTGGGTAGCCGGGAAAATAGAATCACTTGAAACCTTTGGGGGTTATACAGAGTTGAAATATAAGCCGTGGCTAGCGCCAGCGTTTGAGCGATGTAAGGAAGAGATTCACGAACAGTTGAAGGAATCCATAGAACACTCGCTTGAGCAAATCGCCGAAAAGAGATTATACGAGGATATACCGGAGAAGTTGCGGGAAATTGCGGACGAGTTGGACGAAAGTTGACCCAATACTCCCGCCCCGCCGTCTGCGAATATACCTGCGATTGCGCTGAAATCGGCCATTATAGCTGGATCAAGTTTCGGGGAGAGTACACCTGTCCGTATTGCGGGAGCAGGTTGCGGGAAGAGCGGGTAGTTCATAAGCGGGTGGAGTGGGAGTGGAAGCTGTTCGTGTCGAGTAAGAGTCGGTAGTACCGGGAGGGCAGGCAATGTGTGAAGACGAAATTATTCAAGAACGAGCCGATGGTGCTAGTACGAAATATACTTTTATCTATAATGGAATTGTGGATTATTTTGATTTTTTGGAGATAAATTATTCTGGTGCTTTTCTATGTCGATTTATAGACGGTACGGTAAAAGTCAGAACGGAGCTAATAATTCGTAACGATGATATTGTTGATAGATTAAAAGCTACTTTACCAGATAAGGATATTAGGAATGTGAAAGATTAAAGACAGGTACACTCAACCCCACCCCTTCTCCCAGCTTCGCTTCTGCTCTAGTACGAAGATATTATTAAATCTAGTACATTACTTATACCTTCACCGTCCTCAAATTCTGCATTTCTTCTTTGAGGTCGTCGTCAACGATGTGGGTGTAGATCATGGTAGTCGAGAGGTCGGCATGACCGAGTGCTTTTTGAACCATGCGAATATCTTTTGATTTTTTGTATAAATCTGTAGCGAAAGTATGCCTGAGTGTATGTGGGTGTACCCAATCGGGTAGTCCTGCACGTTCACACTGACGCTTGACCATTGCTCTGACGTATCTTGGGTTTATTCGGGTGTTGTTGCCAGTCGTAAAGACGTAATTTGGTTGTTCGTTTAGCCACTTAGTTTGCTTACGCTTCCAAATCGACAGAGAGGTAGCAAATTGCTCGTCTATGAACAGACGCCTATCCTTATCCCCCTTACCTGCTCTCACGTCAACTATAGCTCTCTCAGTGTCCAAATTCGCCCAATCTAAATCCAATGTCTCCGCTAATCTCAAGCCAGCGTTCAACATCAGCTTGACCATGAGCTTATTTCTCTTTGGTGTGATATACCTCGTGTTGAAGGAATCGAGAAATTGTTGTTGCTGGTCTTCGGTGAGAACTTTCGGTATTTTTTTCATCATATTCCCCCCTTATGGAAATGTGAGTTACATATAGTATAGCAGTAATGGTCTGGATTGTCAAGGATAATTGGTCAAAAATCGGTAATGGGGGGTGATCTCTCGTGAAAGTAAAAAATTTTGCCCGTAAATCGCAATATTACCCCTTTTCAGACCACGGGTCCGAGCCACCCTTCCCGGGGGTTGTGATTGTCCAATTTTCTGGGTGGTTTTTGGGGTATTGTCAACGGACATGTGTCCGCTATTTCCAACGGACATGTGTCATAACTATAAGTGATGACATTCGTAATGTCAAATCAACGGACACGTGTCTGCTATAATTCGGACAAATGTCTGCTCCAAAAGTGACAAGTTTCCGGGTTGTAGGGGTTGATAAGTTGTGAGTTACACGTATAATAATGATATAACAATTTACCTGTAAGGGGGTTAAAAAATGAAAACTCAGAAAATTCAAAAAGGCGATCTAGTCAAGCACAAGGACAAATTCGGTCGCGGTAAAGTACTCGAAACTTATATAGGCAATCAACGGCGCGGCGATCTCATGGCAACAGTTGATTGGTATGGGGAGAATAGAATATTCTTTTGCGACAACCTTCAGGGGGTAAAAAATGAAAAAACTAGAAAGAATTAAAGAACTGAAGCGACAAGGTTACTCCGAAGCTGAAACAGTCAATCAAATTAAGGCCGAGTTTCCTTATTCAACTAAATCTTATAATGCCGAGCAGAAGTTGCATGAACTATACAATAAAGTTGAAGTCAATAATAATTAACCTATAGGGGGGTTAAAATGCAACATCAAAAGCACAAACAAAGTGAAGCGGCCGAAACGGTCAAGAGTAAGTTTGACGTCAACGTCAAGGAATTGAAGAGAGCGGTAAAACAACTCAAGCGGTCGATCAATAAAAAGCCGGATACGATGCCCATATTAGCCGGGATACACTTTAAAGTTAATAATGATAATATCGAACTATTCGCGACAAATTTGGAAACTGCAACCCGGCTCAGGGTTGAAGCTGACGTCAAGGCAAGCGGTCAACCGTTTGTCGTTAAGGGTTACAAGCTTGACCGTATACTCAAAAGTGAGAGCGGTACCGCGACGGTCGAGGAACTAGAAGATAAAAATCAAGTTAGATTTACCGTTGACGGTATAAACTACGATCTATTTAAATTGGCCGTTGAAGAATATCCCGAAACTGAACTATTGGCCGACGAGCTTGTCGGTATATTTAATAAAGACAAATTCGTTGACATGGTTTACACTTCTGAAGATTTTGCGCTTAACACAAAGGAAACTACACGGCTATCATTGACCGGAATATACTTGAGCGACGGCAAGGCCGTTGCAACGAACGGTTATATAATGATGGTAGAAGATAACTTTGGGGCCATGACCGGCGACGTGTTGATGGGGCCGGCCAATCAGCTTAAAAAGATACGGCCAACACTTAAGAAGTTTGACGGCGAAACCATTGAATTATATAAAGTCAATGAAGCGGCTGGCAATTTGGATTTAATGATCTCCGATAGCTCCGGCAACCATCAATTATTTATATCGGATATAATGGAACAGTTTCCAGAATATGAGGCCGTAATACCTGAGCATAACGAAATAGCGGTTAAACCCGTTGACGTTGACAAGATCGAGAAATTTAGCGATAAGGCCGCCAGAATGTTAGATAGTGATACTGGCGGCATGTATCTTGATTTTGACGGCGACAACTTGCGCTTATCGGCAAGCGGACCGGAAACCGGGAATTTATCAACCGATATTGAAACCGAAATGACGGCCTTCGGATCACAAACGGATATTAGGATAATGTTCAAAGCTGATTTTGTTAATAGGGTTTTCGACAACTCAGGCGACGAAGTGACTGTTTGGTTACAAGATAAGGACACGGCCGGGTTGTTTGATGACGAAAACTCGGACCGTAAATTTATCCTTATGCCCATTGACTACGATCAAGAATAACAATATACGGCCGGGGTTACTAACCCCGGTCAAGGGGGTTGAATATGCAAACTAGCAGAATATATTATGTTAAATCACTGGGTAGCTTTTACACTATTGAACATAAAGACGACGGCTTTGCTATTATGTATCAACCGGCCGAGCAAATTCTTAACAACTACTTGACCGCGGTTGATACGTTTGGCAATTGGGAACGTGTCGGTTATATGGGTAACGATCCCGGGGCCTTTGATACGGTTGAACAGGCGAGGGCCTTTATTATGGGTTTAAAGTTTGCAGCTAATTTATAGGGGGTTAATTATGCTTAAATGGACAACCGATATTATTGATTTGTTTGACGTAGATAGGGGTGAAAATATGAATGAACGAAAAGCCAATAATCTTTTACCGGCCGGAGTACTCGACGATAGGCAAATATTTATTGACGTTGATACTAACAATTTATTTATTGAGCCGGATAATGGTAAATATCTCGAGCCAATTACAGATAAACAACTTAAAGAGTTTAAGAATCAACGGGTTAAATTTAGTATAGGGGGTTAATATGAACACTGAAACAAAAGACGTATCAAGGGCAAAAGACTTGTGGTATAACAACTCTTACGAGCAACTAAATCAACTAGTTGAACAATTAATAACTATCGGAGAAATTGAATGTAATGAAGCTGATCCTCCGGAATGGTATTCGGTTAATAGTTGGTTGGCCGATAGGTTGCGGGAACACGGCGAAATAGTTATTAACTATCAAGGTTTACACATATGGGGCCGAACTACAACCGGTCAAGTTGCCTGGATTGATTATGTTATTCAGGATATATACGATAACTTGAAAAGTAATATAGGGGGTTAATATGAGACTAAAAGATAAACTAAAAGACGTTGATTTTGGATATCAAGAGTTAAATGATAAAGTTGTTACAGTGTTAGAATTTACTGACGGCAAAATCTTGTCACCGTATAGGTCCGAGAGTGTTGATGCTTTATGGTCACTCGAAGATATAGGATATAAACCGTTAGCCTGGACGCCAAACGTTAGGTATTTACTTTATAATAAGGAAGATAATGTAATACTTCAGGACGTTGAAGGTGATATTTATTTCTATTTTAATCCGTCTAAAGAGAAGATCGACGAGCTGCTTCAGGAATATCCGAAAGCTGAGGTTTGCGAGTGTTGTGGTCATGAAGAGTTGAACGAAGTGGATTCATTATATGGTATATTTAACGATAACTTTAAAGAAGCTATTAAAGATTATTTTGGTTATGATGACGTAGAAATAATTGAAAGGCCCTTTTAATAGTTATATCTTACCTGCTGGATCTTGCCCCGGG
>CAZTJJ010000093.1:0-6556 GCA_964614065.1 uncultured Thermotogae bacterium | reverse complement strand
CACAATGTTAACCGATTCAAAGTCGGCCGTTCGTTTGTTTATCAATCTACTTCCACCTAAATTGGGACACACGTCACAAAAGCTACAAACATTTCCTCCAACACCGAGAGATCAAGGATATTTACCTGGAAAGCTTTCGCCGAGTACTATGCGCCATCGGCACAAGTCCACAATTTTGAGACAACGGGAAAATCACCAACCGATTGCAATTTCTACCAAATAGCATATCATTATTTTACACTAAGTTGTTGTCTGTATATCATACGGAGGAAAGATGCAACAGAGAACCTTTCTAGGAATAAACGAGAGATTATCGCTCTTTATCACTTTGCTGCTTATCACCTCGGCCATCCTGCTTTCACCCGCTATCATGGTTAGGGGAGATAGCAATTCCATTGGATCCGGGGCCATATTTCAATCCGGCTTCGGAGCCAGAGCACTGGGTATGGGTGGAGCATTCGTGGCCATAGCGGACGACTACTCGGCAACTTATTGGAATCCTGCGGGGGTGACTAGGGCTACTTCCATATATTTAGGGGGAATGCGTTACGACAAGTTTGGTTTGGGATTAAATTTAGACTACTTATCAGGTGGCCTACCTCTTATGTCCTCGCCTGAAGCAAGTAATTCTTTCATTCCAAATATATCGTTGCCTTTACTGGAACAATTTTCGCTGTCCGCTTCCTACCTTGGTTTCTCGACGGATGTACGTACTTTGGGACCGGGTGGTAGCGAAATACCGATAACCTACGCAGAGCGGTCCATATTGGCTACAGCCGGCCTGCAATTTCCAGTCTTGGGCTCCCTGGGCGTTTCCGTTAAAAATTACATGTACAGTGCACCCGATGCAGGTATTGATGGAGAAAATGCCTCCGCCAATGGACTTGGCTTTGACATAGGCTTATTGTCCGAGCCGGTGAAAAATTTCAGCATCGGCGCAGCTGCCTTCGATTTAACCGGAACGTCGATACAATGGCATAATACTCCATCCGAGCCTACAGACCTTATCCCCGCACGTTACTCGCTGGGAGCTGCCTATAAGTTCGACTTCTCGGCTTTCTCAATTACCGATATAATCCCGGGAACACTGACGGTAGCCGGCCAGTATAGCTTTGGGCCAGATATAGAAGCCAAGGCGCGAGCCGGTCTGGAGTACGTCTTTTCCCTGCTTTCCCTGCGGGCTGGAGCTATCAAGCCGTTAGAAAGTGACCCGTATTTAACGGCCGGGGCGGGCTTGCGTATTAGATTTATCAGGGCAGACCTGGCATGGATCCAAAACACCGCCCTTCAAGGTGAGGAGACTACGGATACAATAGTTTTTTCCACTCAGTTTGATTTCTGACTGGCACTAGATTCAATATGTCCGGTAATCATATAAACATCTCTAAATCAATGAAAGTTCAACAATCGTTCCTCAACGGTAGATTTTTTCACATCGTTCAGGTTTTCGTTCTTGTAGTGTTGACTCTCTCTTTACTTTTCTCTACAGCAGCCGCCTACCCGGACAAACAGATCAGAGAAGAACATCACAACCCAAAGATTGAAACCAACCTGGAACTTATCGCCTCGAGAGTTAAAGCCGGCCAAATATCGAAAGCCAGGGAGGCGGCTGAAATTACTGGCATCCTCTCTGATGACTCTTACTCTATTGAGGTAATAGTTGAAGAAAAAAAAGGGCAGTATGTAAACTCGAGTCAGATCAGAAGGGCAGGCGGTAAGATAATCGGAAGGACCGGTAACCTGCTCAAGGTTCGCATATCTCCGAAAAACCTCCAGCGTATGGCAAACGAGATACCGGGAGTAAGATATATCCGCACTCCGTTAACTCCCGTTCCCCTGAACTACCAAACGGAAAAGAATAAGGAAAATTTCACGACGGTCGGGGTAACCCTCACCGGAGGCAGTGTGTACCATTCCAAGGACTTCATGGGAGAGGGAACCAATATAGCGGTCATCGACGTCGGGTTCGGTTCCTACCAGCTGGCTCAGGACGCAGGAGAACTGCCGGAGGAGGTAGTCGCAGAGACAAAAGACTACACAGGAGCGGGCGCCTTTACCGGGGATGCCCATGGTACAGGAGTTGCAGAAATCGTCCACGACATGGCACCACAGGCGCAATTATACTTAAAGAGGATCGACGACGAGATTAACCTGGCGGAGGCGGTAGAAGATGCCGTAGCGCAGGATATCGATATTATCGTCCATTCCGTGGGCTGGATGAATACCAACTTTGGAGACGGAACGGGGGTAATCGCCGATATAGCCAGGAGCGCGGCATCAAACGGAATACTGTGGGTCAACGCAGCGGGAAACGCGGCAAGAAAACACTGGGAAGGTATGGCCGCTGACAGGGATGGAGATAGCTGGCTTGAATTCGAAGGGTCCGACGAGTCGATATCGCTCGACGTCACGGGGTACGCTACAATTCAGGTCTGCCTGACGTGGAATGACTGGCCCCAAAGTGATATTGACTTCGATCTGTTTCTCTACGACCATCTGGGAAACCTGGTGACATCTTCCCAAAACTACCAGACCGGAAACGAATCTCCAACCGAGACCATCACTTACACCCCCATTGACTCTGGAGAGTACTATTTAAAGGTTTCCAGGGCCGAGTCCAATAGTAACGAAGATGTTGAAATAGAAATTTTTAGCACAAATTACTCTATCGATCCCTACGTCGAAGCCGGCAGTATTATGGCTCCGGGAAATGCAGCGGAAGTCTTCGCAGTCGGAGCCATTAACAAGAATCAATGGAAAGATGGCCCGATAGAACCATTTAGCTCCCGGGGTCCTACTAACGACGGGAGGATTAAGCCCGATCTAACGGGGATAGATGGTTTTACTCTTTATACTTACAGTAGTTTTCTGGGAACCTCGGCATCCGCGCCAGTTGTGGCTGGTGCAGCCTCGCTGTTGTTATCCCGCACTCCTGATCTGGAATTAGAAGAATTGAAAGCCGCCTTAGCTCAGCATGCCCAGGATCTGGGGCCTAGTGGTTTGGACAACACCTATGGCGCCGGGAAACTGAGGTTGATCTATGAGTCAACGTCGGCATCGAGGGCAGTTGAAACAACTCATGGCTCCATCTCTCCGGGGGACACTTTTACGGTAACCCTAACCGGGAAAATGCCACTCACCCTGAAAGGTGGCATCTCCATAGAAGAGAACTTGCCAGAGCCGTTGGAAATTTCGGAAGTAAATTCATCCGGCTCAGTAATTGAACAAACAGATCGAGAAGTTCAGTTCGAGTGGCCCATTGTAAGTTCTGGAACATCGGTCCAGGCCAGTTACACCGTATCCGTACCCGAGGACACTTCGCCAGAAGAGTACGAGATAACTGGAACGGTAAACGGTCAGTCTATAGAACCCTCGACCGTGTCGGTTAGCTCAACAACCAACCTATCCAGGGATGCTTTACAGTTGCAGAGTACCGCCGCGGGGATGAGTGGTGAGAACTGGGTGAAGTTTTTGGCAAAAGGCGAGAACATCAGCCAAATAAAGGTAGCAGTATACAATCTCTCTGGAAATGAGGTGTACAACAGCGAATGGCGTGATGGCAATACACTTCAGTGGAACTTACAGGACGATGAAGGCAAGCCGGTGGGTAACGGAATTTACCTGTATTTCGTTACCGTAAAAGATATCGACGGTGATACCATCCGCGGTGAGCTAGAAAAAACGCTGGTCCTCCGGTGAACGCGGTAGGAGCGGGCGGAATGGTTGCAGAAATTTCTCCCTGCTAGAGATACCCTGCAGCCCGAGTCACCGTGCTCGGGCGGAATGGACAACCTTCCTATCGTTGGTAATTAACAAAATGTGTTAAGTATCGATCGGCGGCGCTTTCGAGGGCCGCTGTTGTGCGGGGTATAAGTGTTCACATTTCTTCTTCGGTCGATCTAACGTATTTCCCCGAAGAAAACTACACAACACTTTCACCTTGGTAAACATCAGGGCTAAAAAGCCCTGACTATCGTATGGTGTGTAATTCGGCCTCGATCCACACCGCAGGGGGAGGAAATTGGGTAGAGTAACTATGGCAAGCAAAGCAGCATGAGCTCCCATGCTCATGCGGGATGTTGCAAGAGAAACCTTCGGCCGAGCGTGGGAGCTCGCCCTGCTTATATCAATCTTTACCCCCTCACCTTAATCCTCTCCCCTCGCAGGGGGAGGAAATTGGGTGGAGTAACTCGATCCACACCGGGTTTAGAAAAACCCGGCTATCGTTTGTAAGTACACCGGAACTCAGAACCCGGAACTAAAAAACTAAATCCGAACTCTTAACGACCTCTCCACCGTTTGACTTGACCTCCTCGATCGCTGCCTTTCCATCCTGCTCATCAACAGGCTCGATACAATCTTCCAACAAAAACACTTTAAACCCTTCAGATAAACCGTCGAGTGCCGTATGTTTTACACAATAATCCGTTGCCAGCCCAACCATAAAGAGCCTTTTGGCTCCAGCATTCCGCAAATAGGTAGCCAGACTTACCCCCTGAGAAACTTTTCCGCTAAACCCACTATAGTCGAACCTATCCTCGGGATCGGAACCCGTCTTTACTTGTGCATCAAATTGCTCCGTGTTTAAACCGGGATGAAACTCTGCCCCCCAGCTTTCCTGCAAGCAATGTGGAGGCCACGGACCACCGTTTTCTTGAAAAGAATAGTGATCTTCCGGGTGCCAATCTCTGGTGGCAACAGAGTGAGAAAACTCGTCCAGCAACTTATTAATCGGGTCAATTAGTTTATCTCCACCCTCTACGGCCAACGCCCCGTCGGGGGGAATAAAGTCGTTTTGATAATCAATTACTATCAACCAGTCATCGTCCCCGATTGATACCTTCCGTTTTTGGTTATCAACGGTAAGTTGAATCATACTCACACCTCCTCGTCAGCCGAAAACCTCTGGGTTAATAAGGTTAGGAGGTTTCTCTCCTTTCAATCCGGCAATCGTATTATCCACAGCCATTTCAGCCATCCTCATCCGAGTTTCTTTAGAAGCGGATCCAATATGTGGAGCGAGAACTACGTTCTCCGTTAAACTCTTGAGATCGGGATGAACTTCTGGTTCTTCTTCAAATACGTCCAGAGCTGCACCACATATTTCTCCTTCTGTTAGCGCCCACACTAGTTCATCCTCATCGACGATAGGTCCTCTCGCCACGTTAACTAAAATAGCGCTTTTCTTCATCAACCTAAATTCCTCACGGGAAATCATGCCTTCAGTTTCGTCAGTCAACGGCACATGAAGAGAGACAAAATCACTTCCCCGCAGCAGTTCCTCGAGGTCGACGTATTGAGCACCTAATTCTTCTTCGATCTTTGGTTTCCTAGATCTACTATGGTAAATTATCTTCATGTCAAAGCCATGGTGGCCTCTCCGCGCAACGGCGGAACCGATTCTGCCCATTCCCACAATTCCTAAAGTCTTTCCATGAACGTCGACTCCCTGCTGTGGTTGGATCAACTCCCAACCGGTCCAATCCTGGGTTCTTACAAACGAATCCGCCTCTGGTATCCTTCTTGCAGCCGCCAGCAACAAGCCAAATGATAGATCCGCGGTGGTTTCGGTGAGTACGCCGGGGGTATTTGTAATCATCACTCCGTGCTGGTTCGCCGCGGATAGGTTCACGTTGTCGTACCCCACACTGATATTGGCCACTATTCCTAGATTCGGGCAACTAGATAACAATTCATCATCTATTTCGTCGTTTAACAAACACAGTAAACCGTCCTTGTGGCGAGCATTCTCGATCAACTGACGCTTGGTGAGGATTTCCACTGTGTCGTTGGATTCATAATCAATTCCTGCTTCAGTTAACTTGTCTTTGGCCTCTGGAAATATTCTTCTGGTAATAAATACCTTTGGCAAATTTTCTCCTCCAGGAATTAATTGGGTGCGTATCTACCATTTAGAAGAGCGGTTTCCAAGACGTGATCTTCCATTGCCGTTTCTAGTTGGTCCTTCGTTGGTGGTTGGGAGAAATCTAGCTCCGTATCCAGGGCGTAAAGCTTAAATTGATAGGTATGAACACCGTCTGGTGGATTTGGTCCACCGTATTCCGTCTCACCGTAGTCAGTTTTCCCTTCTTTGGCATTTTCTGGGTTCCAGTCTTCCGGGATCTCCGTGGTGTCAGGGTCGATATCCCAAACTACCCAATGATCCCAAACCTTTCCGGCGGGCTCCATTGCATCCGGATCGTCCATAATTAACACCATCGACTGGGTGCCTTCGGGTACTCCTTCTATATTGAGTAGTGGGTTGACGTTTTCTTTCGTGTAACCGTATTTTTCGGGCATCATTTCGTCGTTTGTAAACGTGGAACTTTTTAGTTGTAACATGTTTTTACCTCCGTGTTATTGCGTCTTTCAATAAAGGATAATCCAGAGAGCAAGTGGTTTTCAACAGTGGGTGGGCGCAGGGGGAGGGAAATTGAGTAGAGTAACTATGGAAAGCAAAGCAGTATGAGCTCCCATGCTCATGCGGGATGTTGAAGGCACACCTTCGGCGGAGCGTGGGAGCTCCGCCTGCTAACTATTTCTCAGAAACGAAAGA
>CAZTJJ010000092.1:0-6587 GCA_964614065.1 uncultured Thermotogae bacterium | reverse complement strand
GTACGGAAGCAGGCTAGCGATGGACCGGCTGAACTGCCGGATGATCGGTTTTGTTGTGGGGGAGTTTGGTGGGTTTTTGCAAAACAGATACCAATAGAGTATATTGAAAATGAGATCGAGGATGAGAGTTAGTCAAATCAACCCAACAAAATTATTCAAAGTAGAAGCAGGTAGAACTCTTGAGACCCACAAAAAAACAGCTTCTACTGGTACAACTTTTGGGGCAAGCGCCAGATTCCTATAAAGAACCAGTAGACCCGCTATTGGAGTTGATTGGTAGTTAGCTTCAATTTATGGCTGGTTATTTTACTCCTAAACCGGCGTCTGCAAGGGCGACCGAAGTTTAAAGCGTAAGAAAACAGAGGAGGTGTACTAGTTAGTATGCTACACGCAAAAAGTAAGGTATGGATGTTGATGACATCTGTAGCACTGGTTTTTCTGCTTTCTACTACTTTCGCTTCAGGAGTCGAAGAAGAGAAAAGTGATCAGATGATCCAGCCTAAAGTTGTTGATCCAGGATGTTCAATTATTCTATGTTACTCGGATTGCCAATCGTCATCGGCGCCAAATCAAAAACATACGTGTAAAACGTACGCTAAGGCTGAACATTATGACGAAAATGGAAATCCATTATCTGTGGAGGTTACCGCATACGCAGATTGTGCAGCCGATATGGCGGGAGAATGTTCCACGGAAAGGATAAACTCAGGATATGGGGAAGTTTATGTAGAAACAGAGTGTAGTTTTTGGACTCTCTACGCATGGGAGTGTGTAACGGTGAACTCCTCTTGCTCTTGTAGCGATTAAACGTTAATCGTTTTATGTTCCGAGGTGATCGTGATGGGACGAGTAGTGCGGATACCTATTGTGGTGTTGGGGATTCTCCTGATATTCTCGAGTGGAATCTCGGTTGCATCCCCTGAAAGCCCCGACATAAGGACTGGCTTGCTAGGGGAGTTGGTGGGGCGGCCCATGCTGTCTGCGTCGTTTGAGCTACATTATTTCTCGCTTACAGAGGAACCCCGGGAAGAACTGACTGGGTTGCCCCCTACAGTTAAGGGAAGGAACTATTCCTTCGGAGAGATAAAGTTAGGTAGCGGGCCGGACAGGATTATAACTGCTGTGTTTCTACACAATGAAGACCCCCGTCTTTGGCTGGATAGAAATAACAACGAGGACTTATCCGACGACGGCGACGGTAATTGGGATTACCAACCGGGAAGGCAGAAATTTGAGTGGACTGAACCCTTACAAGTAGAGTATCGAGTTGAGGGCCGGGTGATCTCTAGTTCTTATCAGATCAAGGTCTACGGAGAGTACGATCCGGTTGATAAACGGGTAGAGCAATTCAATTACGGCGTGGATTGTCAGCGCCGGGGGTTGTTAGATCTGGAGGACGGCCTCTATCCAATCGCACTGACCGATCTGAACTCGGACGGGCGGTATGATGACTTGGAAAACTTGGTACTTTCCGTAGATACGGACCGAGACGGGAAGCTAGATACCAAATTTGCCTCACACGAAGTGTATCACCCACAGGAGCCGTTCCGTTTTCAAGTAGGAACTACCGAATACAGAATGGAATCTGTTTCCCCTGATGGGAGCAAGATAAAGGTCGCCAAGGTAGGTAGAGAACCGCCGCGACCAATTCTAGAGCCGGGAGAGCCGGCGCCAGGATTTGAATCTGAAACCTTAACGGGGGAAAGCATCTCCCTTTCCGATTATCGAGGAAAGATAGTCTTGCTTATCTTTTGGAGCCCGACCTACGATTACCTGGAGTCCACGTGCAGACAGGACGGTGGGAACGTGTTGGAGAGAATTCGCTTCCTCGATGAAGACTTTGGGGATGGAGACGAGGACGTGGCTCTTATTGGTATAGCCACCGGAGATGAGCAACCAAAGAAGGAGGAAATAAAACCGGAAGAGGTAGATTTCCCGATCGTCTGGGACCCAGAAATAGTAGATCTTTATCGGTGGTTACAAGGATTTAGAGCTGCTGACAGGCTGTTCGTGATTGGTAAGGACGGCACAATCAAGGCCATGGACCAATTATGGGTAAAATACGTCAACAATCGACCCGTGGTCGAATACGATAGGCTCGACCCCTTGACCGTCTCTAGAATTGTCGATGCGTTGACCAATTGAGATTTCATACTTAATAGTGGGTGATTTAACTTGTGAAGATTAAACATGGATAAACCTCTAACAGAATCCGGGCTGGTCTCGTAAGATCTTCCTGTAGGGTCTGATGCCGAGACGACGCAGGGCTTGACGCTTTTGGCTTATCATAACGGAGGGATTTTATGGGAAAGCAGGGATCAAGGCAAACAAGGCCGAATCAGCCCAAAAAGAGGGTAAGATATGCTTCTATGAGTTCCTCGTTTCCAATAGAGCAGGGAAGAGAGAGGCTGGAAAATATCAGTCTGAATAGCCGGATGATCGGTTTAGTTATCTAGGGAGTTAATCGGTGGCCACCCGAGCTAACTCCTCCCGATTTAATACGTAACTGATCCTCACCTTATCTTTTTCCTTTTCCGGTGTCTCGTAAGGTCCCTCGCCTGCATCTGTTACATGATTGACTGACCCGAACTCCGAACCTGGGTAACGACTAGCAGCGTTCAGCTGGCCAGTTTAATATCCCTCACAAGTTCGCCGAGCGGGTAACAAACTCTGAAGGATAGAATATTGCGGAAAAAAGAGGGGTAGAAAACTGGGCTTATCCTGTTTCTAACGTCGGGAACGTCACCAAAATTAGACGCGTAAACACCGCGGCTCGCCCCGGGGATGAAGCGGATTTCTACCTTTACATTATGTCCACCCAGGGGCCAAACGGTAATTCAAATATCCGGATCCGTTTGATCCCTGGGAGGGCCTTCTCGTGAAAAAGACCAAAGCGTGGGGTTCAACAGGCTTTCTACAAGCCCCGACCTTTGGGGTGGGGCTCTTGACTTAAAGTGCCCCAGCAACCGCGAGGTCGCACGAGGTCCGTTATCATTGTTTACAAAATAGCTGTTAGCAGTTAGCTGAAGCTATATACTTCTCGTAAACCACCTTTGCAACAGCTATGTCCTGGATAGCCAAGCCAGTAGAATCAAATACGGTTATATCCCCCTCCTTCCGAACGGGTATTTCCCCGGCAACTACCTCGGGGAGATTGTAGCTAACCTTTTCTCTGGTTATTACCCCCTCAGCCAGAGGAACGTTAATTTCCCCACTGTGAGCGGCCTGCTCGATATCATCCACGACAACTTTAACATTTTCCTGTTCAAATAATGCCGACTCAATTTCCTGTTTACCCTCTGCGTCCGCCCCCATTGCATTTATATGGGTCCCCTCGTTAATCCAGTTGGCTTCTACAATTGGTTCCCGAACAGGAGTTACTGTCGATACAATGTCTGAAGCCACAGTTTCTCGGAGAGTTGCCTTTTTTAGGTCGAGAGAGAGGTGGGAGAATTCCTCCTTAAAATTAGTGATAGCCGTTTGATCGACATCATAGAGCTTTACTGTTTCCAAGTCGAAGATTGCGGAGATCGCAAGCAGCTGGGTCTTAGCCTGGTCCCCTAATCCCACTAAGCCCAGGGTTTTTGAGTTTTCCTGGGCCAAGTATTTAGCAGCAATTCCTCCCGCAGCGCCTGTTCGGTAATCCGTTAAGTGAGTTCCCCCAAGACAAGCTAGATTCTCCCCGGTTTCGGGGCGGCTAAGTATTACTTTTGCCATTACTCCCGGTAAACCAATCTCCTTGTTGTCGGGGTGTACGTTGACCCATTTAATGCCTGCATAACCGCTCGCCAACGCGGGCATCGCTCTAAAATCCCCGTTGAACTCGGGAAGCTCAAGGTAAATCTTCGGAGGCATTCTCGCTTCACCTTTTGAATATTCCACGAAAACATCTTCAACTGCTTCTAGAACCTCCTCCATGTCAATCAACTGGGCAACGGTCTCCTCATCGATATTTTGAAATTCTGCTATAGTTCGATCGTTGTTTCCTTGCTCTGTCAAAAGACACACCTCCTTCATAGGTGAAAAGAACTATACTTAGCCATCCTTCTCGATCTGGGCGAGTTTTGAAAAAGAGGGCTTTGTTCATCTTTGCTAGGAACAAATACAACTCGTGCACCGAATTGACTGCTGAGTCTTCTTTTGTAAAAGATCAACGTATGTGAATAAGCTGGCTTTCCTGGGTCCCTTTCCTTGTGGTGGGGTACTTTACCTGTTGCTTATTATTTGGCTGAAATTGCTTCCTCGCAAAAAGTGACTTGAATACCTTTTGAAAAAGCCAAAAACATCTCCACCGATTCCAACAACCAGTACTTCACTGAAACAGGAGCCTTGACAGCGGAGGTTTTTAGCACTCACGTGCCAGCACCGAACTTTCTCTATACGTGACATACTTTCTTTCCCACGCACCCCCACCTTAATTTCCTTCAGCGACACAACTGCTCTATCACCCCCCATTGGCTTTAGGTAGTAAGCACGAACTCTAGTAGAACTCTAGGGATTTATGACAACAGAGCCCCTTGAATCTCCTTTTGCTCCCTAGTCTTTGGTAAAGTACAAACAATCTTTTTACCACTCGGGATCGAAGGTACCCTCGTTTATCTTTTTTCGCAAAACCAAAAGAAGAGGATGAGCTTGAAACCAAAACTGAAGCTCACTTTCCCGGTATAAGTTGCCGTCAATGCCTATGTATAACCGGCCCTCTCCGCGGAGACCCGGAATACTTCCCAGAAGACTTGATAACCAACCTTGCTTCCCGCCTTTCTTCCGATCGGGAGGTGGGGGGCCCGGATGTTCCTTAAGACAGTAAAGATTTTGTAGCACTTCTACTGGGTCATCCTGGTAACACCGGACCTTGTAAGAAAGGTAAGTCTCAATTAACTGGAGTAACCTCTCTTCCAGGGCCTCGATGTCCTTCGTAGTGCCGAAATTCCTCTGCTGATATTTAGGTTGACCCATAGAACCCCCTCCGGCAACTATTGGAGGCAGTCCGGAGCTTTAGTTCTGGGATTCTCAAAAACAGAAACCTGCGTTATGCTGGACAAGCCACTTGAGAAAAGAGCTTTATTCTACTCGCTCTTCGCCAGCGGCAGCTGACACTGCCCTTTTTCTTCCTATCAAACCTTGTGGCCGCCAGCGCAAGAGACCGACAATTACCAGACCCACCAACAAGGTTCTAACATAGGGAACTTGTGTGGATGCAAGCGGCAAGTAACCTGCTCCGAATTCACTTAAAGTCCACACCAACCAGATGGTGAAGGCGCCGGCAATCGAACCTTTGTTATTTCCTGTACCGCCGGCCACCACCATAACCCAGATGATGAAGGTTGCCATGACGTCCCCAAAAGACTCGGGGTTTATGTACTGTTGATAATGGGCGTAAGTAGCTCCGGCTATCCCCACCAACATGGAACCCAGGACCAAAGACTGCATACGATAGTGCCAGACGTCCTTACCCAGCATCTCCGTCAAGTGTTCGTCTTCCTTGATTGCCAACTGCAGACGGCCCCAAGGTGAACTGACAATCTTTTCCAGGATGTAGTATAGAATAAGCATAATGGCCAGGACTAGGAAACCGTAAGCCCAGTCCGCGTTAGCCGGAAATACGTTGCTCAAAGGTTTGGGAATTCCGCCCATCCCCCATACTCCCGATGTCAGCCACTGTTCGTTTTTGAAGAATAACACCATACTTCGGCCAAGCCCAATGGTGGCAATTGCGAAGAATCCGAACCGCAATCTCAGGGTGGGTAAGCCGATCAGCCAGCCGAATATGCCAGCTACTATTGCCGCTCCCAGCAGACCCACGGGAAAAGGCAAGCCGAAACCACCGAGATGGCTGCCGGGGCCGGTGGTGAGAATCGCGGAGGTGTACGCACCGGCAGCAAACCAGCCAGCAATGCCAATATTAAACAATCCCGTGTAACCCCACTGAAGATTAACTCCCAGGGCGGCAATGGAGTAAATGGCGCCCATACATAATAAGGAAGCAATGTAACCAAGCATTTACTGTCACCCCTATTTCTCCAGGAACGTGTTTTCGAATATGCCGTTGGGTTTAAACCACATAACGATAACCATCAAAACAAAAGTTATAACGGCTTTGTAAGCCGTCATTTCGATAGGAACCCCAATGGAGTCAAAGAGCAATTGAAAGACCTTGGAGCCAAATTCCTGCGAGATACCTACTACGAGACCTGCCCCCAGGGTACCCAGAATAGCTCCTTCCCCTCCACAGACTACGGCGACAAACATTGCCAGAAGTATATTGAAGCCCATTAAGGGTCTTAGCTGGACTGTCAGTCCGTAGAGAATGCCCCCGAAAGCAGTCAACACGCCTGCAATGATGGTCACTAGCGTGTGGATATCTCTACTTCGGATACCTGATATCTCGGCCAGACGCTCGTTGCTGGCCATGGCTAGCATACCTCTACCCAGCTTGGTGTGATATTGGAAGTAGTAGAGCACACCAACAGCCACCAGGGTAATGAATACCACGAATATTTCATCAGCACCGATTGTTGCTCCCCAAAAGTGAAGACCCTCAGCGGCACCTGAGTAGTAAAACTTCATCTGAGGTCCCCAGACCAGTC
>CAZTJJ010000091.1:0-6701 GCA_964614065.1 uncultured Thermotogae bacterium | reverse complement strand
AGCATGGGAGCTCATGCTGCTTTGCTTTCCATAGTTACTTCACCAGTTTCCCTCCCCCTATGATGGGGGAGGTTAGGTGGGGGTGATATAATACAGTATTTTTCAACATGACCATATCAAGGTGAGAATTGTTAATACCCCCCATTCAGTTCCCCCACAATGGGGGGAAAGGTTACAGTTAAAGCAGCCCATGTCAACCCGCCCGGGCAGAAGAGGCACCCGGGCTCCATTCATCTTATCTAGCAGGGCGAGCTCCCACGCTCGGCCGGAGGTGTGCCTTCAACATCTCGCTTTTACCTGTTACAATAGGGGTAGGAAAGATCCACCGATCGAGGATCAACACCTTTGTCTCCACAAACGATAGCCCGCCAGGTAAGGGGATTTGTTGGTGTGAAGACGAGGCGTAGGATATGGTGAAAGAATTGGGTAGATATTATTCTAAACTTGTAGTGTCAAGTCAGTGCGGCAGGATAACTTTACAGAAAAGGGCAACTACTCAAGATCGAATCTTGTTAGATCCTTGTCCCCATGAGGGTGATTTTCATCCTTGTACAGTTTAAGCTTTTTCAGCATTTTCCGCCCCAATTTATTTTTGGGCATCATCCGGCTGATCGCTTTCTGGAGAGGTAACAGGGAATTTTCTTCCAAGAGTTCACCGTAGCTTTTACTTTTTAAATTACCGATATAACCGGAATGACTATAATATTTTTTATCTTCGGCCTTATTCCCTGTTAACCGTACTTTTGTGCCATTTAATATAACCACGAAATCGCCGGTATCCACGTGGGGAGTATAAATCGGTTTATGTTTTCCCTGCAATAGAGTCGCAACTTCAGAGGCCAACCTTCCCAAAGGTTTGTTCTCCGCGTCGATAACGTACCAATCTCTATCTTCATCAGTTATCTCTTCTTTTTTGGCCATCCACGTGTTTTGCATATTTGGACCTCCGAATTATATTTCCCATTAAAGTTGAAAGGCTAGGTTTAGCTTAAAGATTGTGCAGGTCGGAAGTGAAAAATTCAAGGGGAAGCCCACTCCAGGATATACTAGGCTAAGACAAATAATCGTTATAAATCTCGAGGTATTTCTTGCCGATATTTTCGAGCTTGTGTTCCTCTGCAGTTTTAATTCCATTACTCACTAGCTTATCGCGGAGTTTCTCATCTTCCATTGTCCGCTTAATAAACTCGACAAAATCTTTTTTACCGTCACCCTTCAAACAGTTGACCTCGTGTTTCAACCAGCCACGGTACGCCGGTAAGTCTCTGGTAACTATCGGCAATCCTCGAGCAGCGGCTTCAAGCAAAACTATCCCCTCATTTTCCTCCACAGAAGGAAAAAAGAACAAGTCACCGGAAGAAAATGCAGCTCCAATATCCTCTACGTAACCAGTAAACTGAACGTTGTCAGGAGCAGTATTGATTGCGTTATCCATTTCTCTGTCGAACATAAATAGCTTATTCATCCTGTGGCCATACCAAATAAAATCGTACTGTGGTAATCTGCAAGCCACATCGACAAACACATCAATTCCTTTCCTGGGAATGACCTGACCCACAACAATCACAGTCGGCTTGTCAAGATTGTACTTCCTGCGATACTGCTCTCTACCTAGCTCAGTGTACTCAACTTTTGATAAGTTGACTCCATTGCTAACAACCTGGATCTTACCTTCGTCCACACCAAAATCCATGATCATTTCCTTAGTATATTCGGACGGAGCTATGACTCGATCTCCGGAGTTATACAAGGCGCAAAGCCACTTAATAAATGGTTTCTGAAGCCTTTCCGATAAAGTGAAGCCCCCCTCGATATCCTTTCCAGAGTGAGCAAAAACTATGCCCATTTTACCTTGATGTTGCGCCTGTTTTAGCTTGAGAAAAGATACCGGGCCGGGCCAGTTGATGTGGATCACATCGCAAGACCAATCTAATTTATCTCTTACCTCAACTCCATTCTCCCGCAAAGCCCGCTTTTGGTGCTCAACAGCGGCGGTGATACCATGAGTCCCATACATCGTCGGATCTTCGTAAACACACACGGTTTTCATTTATTAGAATCTCCACTAGTTGGTTTTGTCGGTTGCCACAGTTTATGTCTTATGCTAACCTATTGTATTGTAAAAAAAGGTTATCGAGCAAGGTGTGAAAACGCAACCATTTGTCTTTTTTCCAATATATATGATAATTACGGTGGTGATGTTCCGTGTGGTCATTATTTCAATTGAAGCAATACGGTAAAAGGTAGAATAGACATAGCATATGTTTGAGTTACTGTATTATTTGATTGGATTAGCGGTCAGAATAGGCATTAAGCCTAAGTTTGACCTCCGGGTTAATGGACTGGATAATTACTCCGAGAGTCCATCTACATTGATCGTTGCCAACCACAAGCGTGACCTGGATTCGGTCCTCTTGGCGTCAGTTTTTTACTTTCGTCATGGTTATCTCAAACCCGCACATCCCATATCCTTCATGGGGGACGAGAACTTATTCCAACCGGGCTTTCTCGGTAACTGGATAAAGGGGCCTAAGATACTGAAAAAAATCCTCCAACCACTTTCACTTAATTATATTCTCCACAAACTACATGCGTATCCAATTGGCAAACTGGACTTTCACTCCGTTCCCGTTCACGACGCACTAAGAATAATTCAGGAGACCAACGGCGACTACAGTCTGAGCGAAGTAATAAAAGAAGAGGCGTTGGCTGGTTTATTGGCAGAGAACTCCTTCGGAAACGCGGATATGACTATCTCCCAGTTCTTCGACAGAGAAGGCTATCCAAGAAAGAAAATCAAATCCAATTCGTTCAAACCATATTTTCGCAAAGCCGTCAAAGAAAGTAAAGTGTTTGGAGTCAAAAACCAGCTTAGTAAGTTTATAGAGTTGCTGAACGAAGGCGAAATCATCTATATCACTCCCGAGGGTACGCTATCAACCAATGGAATGTTGGGAAGGTTAAAAGACAGCTTACTAATTCTGCTGGAAGAGGCAGATCCTGAGATAGTAGTCACTCCATTAAACATTACCTATGACTTCACGACAGATAAAAAAACCACAATACTGGTGAACATCGGTACTGAAATCACTGATCTCGACCGGCAAGATCGCAAAGAACAAAGCGAAACGTTAAGGAAGACCATCTTGAAGCTTACCACCATTAACCTTGGACAGCTTGGTAGCTACTATTTGTCCAAATCAAAAAAGGGAAAGATCGATAAAATTCGCAAAAAAGAGTTCTTTTCGGAAGTCAAGGAATATTTAGAGCAAGCTAGGGAAAGCCACTTCTCGATCGATAGCAAGTTGTACACCCAGGAGGGAATCCGAGAAAGATGGGAAGAGTTTCTGAGGTACTGCGAAAACCAGGGGGCACTCAAGCCCGACGGGACTGAGTGTTACCAAATTGAAGAAGACCTGGGTCGAGATAGAACCGAAATCCCACGAGGATACAAACGTAATCCGATAACGTACTGCGCAAACGAGATAAAGGATCTGGAAAAAGTTGGATTGTTAGACCTGTGAGCTCATTCAGCTGTAAAGATTTGTACCAGGTTAACAGACTAAAGAAAATCCTCTCTCGATTTGACTTGCACCCTAAAAAAAGCCTTGGGCAACACTTTTTGGCCGACCGATCGTATTTAGAATCCATCACTTCATCAACAGAAAATACTACCTCTGCAGTTGAAATCGGTTCAGGAATGGGATCTTTGACCTGCGCATTGAAAGAAAAATTCGACGAAATAATTGCAATCGAGATAGACAAAAATTTTCAGGAACCGTTCAAACAGATTGTCTCGTCTTTAAAAGTAAAACTTGTAAACAAGGATTTTTTATACCTTGATTTCTCGAATTTGGGACTAAAACCAACCCGAAATGCTACACTAATTGGAAATATACCTTACAGTCTAACCTCTAAGGTTATCCAGAAGAGTTTGCAGGACAGAGAATTTTTCCGGGACATAATCATTACAATACAACAAGAAGTAGCCAACCGGGTTCTGGCAAAGCCCGGATCCAGAGAAATTGGACCCATTAGTTTTTTAGCCCAAGGTTATGCAAGAGTAGAAAAAGTCATTGACATACCGCCGGACGCCTTCTATCCAGAACCCGAGGTATATTCAACGACAATTAAACTCTCCCCGTGGGGCAAAGCCAAGTTTACCAGCGACCCAGAACTCTTTTTCCTGGTCATTAGACAACTATTTAACTATCGTAGAAAAACAATCAGGAAAGGCCTCACCATCAACACGGAATTAAATTTAGACAAACATACAGCCGACAAATTGCTCTCCACGACTTCTATTGATCCTAAGAAGAGACCGGAGGAACTTAAGTTTGAAGAATTCGACCGACTGGCAACCGAGATCGAACGGATAATATCGACGTAACTACAAACAAAGAAAGTACACTCTATAGTCAATTACCCCGCAGTAAGGGACGGGGCTTCCTCGGCTAATTTTGGTGAATCGTATCATTTTACAGTTGCAAACTGTGAACTGGTTTTTTATTATTATGAGGAATTTGGGAATAATTGGAGGTATAACTACAGAAGATGGCACAACCAAAAGTGGTTCATGAAAGAGCACATTGCGTGGGCAAGAGAAAGGAAGCAATTGCCAGAGTATACCTTGAACGTGGAGATGGGGAGATCACAGTCAACGACAGAGGTGTCGTAGATTACTTCCAGGGACTTCCCTATACAAAAGAAGTAGTTGATCTCGTTGGCAGAAAACCATTCAAGGTTACTGGCACGGAGAACAACTTCGACGTCGAAGCAAAAATCGATGGCGGAGGTTACAGGGCACAATTAGAAGCATTACAACATGGAATCGCCCGGGCATTGACAGCTCTTGGAGATGAATACAAAACAGAACTAAAGCAAGAAGGACTGTTGACACGCGATCCTCGAATGGTTGAAAGGAAGAAAATCGGTCGCCACAAAGCCAGAAGAGGACAACAGTTCTCCAAACGTTAATACTGGGATTAGACCTATATCAATTTATTCTTAGATACTGAGGTGAGGAATAATGAAAGAAGGAATTCACCCAGAACTAAAAAAAGTAACCATAAAATGCGCATGTGGCAATACGTTTGAAACTCTGTCCACTAAAGAAGACCTGCACGTGGACGTATGTTCAAACTGCCATCCTTTCTTTTCCGGGGAGGACCGTTTTTTGGACTCTGAAGGTAGAATTAGCAAATTCGAAAGGAAATACGGCCTGACTTCAGAAGAGTCCGAGGAATCCTCCGAACCAGCCGAGGAACAAGATTCATAAAGCTACTCGTTTTCTATAGAATTCAAAGAGGTTCATAAATGTCTGTCGGTGGACAAGCAGTAATTGAAGGCGTTTTGATGCGTAATGGTGACAGAATATCTGTCGCCGTCCGCCGAGAAGCAGACGGCGAGATAGTCATAAAGGATTTACATCCCCGCTCCAAATTCAAGAGATTAAGCGAGATACCTTTCGTACGCGGTTTATTCAACCTATACGACATGATGAGTACAGGCATCAGGGCATTAAACCTATCCGCCGAGATTGCTTTAGAAGAGGAAGAGGAAACCGAATTTGGGGCAAAAGAGGCAATTTTCACTACAGGAATAGCCGTAGTGGTTGCAGTCGGCGTTTTTGTAATGCTACCCGTATGGATTACTCACAGTCTCAGTGGATTTAGTGAAGCCAACCCTCTTATGTTTAACTTAGTCGAAGGCGGCATTAGAATCTCCTTGTTTCTTCTATACTTATTTGGAATTACCTTGTTCGAAGATATTAAACGGGTCTTTCAGTACCACGGAGCGGAACACAAATCAGTTTACACGTATGAAAATAACAAAGACCTGAACGTAAGCGAGGCCAGGGAATACAGCACTCTACATCCTCGTTGCGGAACTGCGTTTTTAGTAATTGTATTGATAGTTGCGATACTCGTCTTTTCGGTAATTGGCAATCCTTCGTTATGGATTAAAATCGTATCGAGAATTCTGTTACTGCCTGTGGTTGCCGGTGTCTCTTACGAAATACTCAGATATTCCGGAAAGCATGCCGACAACCCCTTTTTACGTCCCTTTATATATCCTGGGCTCCTCCTCCAGAAAATCACCACCCGAGAACCCTCAGACGACCAACTAGAAGTCGCTCTCGAGGCGCTAAAACGAGTCGTAGAACCACAAGAAGAAGAATAAACCTTTTTCTACTCACAAAGAGCGGCCTCCTCAAAAACTCTTTATAAAGAAAAACCATCAAACCAACTATCTCCAGTCAGTGGTCAAGACCCCGCCCAAGGGCCAAGTAACATATAAAACAATTTAAATTCGAAACATTACTCTTATAAAAGGAAAAGCAACGGGCATTAAATTAAGATATCCTACTTGAAGCAACCATCATAAACTCAACCAGGCAGGCAAAATTCACAAGACAAGTTTGGGTTTGATGTAACCAAGTCAATTACCCCGCACCAAGGTGCGGGGCTTGTAGAAAAACAACCTTAACTACTATCTTTGATCTTTTACAAAAGAAGACCCAGCAGTCAATCGAGCACGTTTCCTCTATTTTTACCAGAATGCGAGGTCAACGTTTAGATTACCTGCATACTTTCTCAAGGATCATGTCCTCGATTGACTGCTGGACAAAAACCAGCCGATTCCTCCCCAAGGCAAGTACTGAGGGCTCTCGGCAAATTTTGGCAAAAAAACTGTCAAGA
>CAZTJJ010000090.1:0-6778 GCA_964614065.1 uncultured Thermotogae bacterium | reverse complement strand
TTCGGTATACTCTGTCTACCAATTCTCCTTTGTTCATTAAGAAGAACCTCCTTAATATGTGTATAAATAGTTGGGAAAGTATTCCCGTTATAGATATATTATACCCTACAAAAGCCAATTCTACGGGCGTTCATGCTTTTTCGCAAGATTAGTTATAGCAAATCCGTTAGCTATAGCTAGGTTTATTAATTTTTCTTGTCGTTCGATTGTTGATCCATCTTTAAAGGGAGAAGTTATTGCTTGTTAGCCTGCTGCCAAAATCTGAACTCCCTTTGGACGCAAGCTTGATACTGTCTCTGTTTTTTGGCGTTTCTGGTTGAATTACCCTCAAAAACTGTCTTTTTAGTTCCTTAATTACCAGGTGTTTTTCTCTTTGACCAAAGTCTGGCTCGTAGATTTCAAATTCTCTAGTAACGAAGTTTTTTAGATTGGCTCGATAATGTAAACCAATTGATCTATTTTCTCTAATGATGATCCCGATATCAAGTAAATGAGTTGGTCTATTGGAGAGTAACTGCCCAGTTGGTATTTTTAACCAGGCACTTATTTGCTGAACGCTGTAAGAGTAGGGCCGATGTTTAACCAAAAACGCTAGGACTTCTTGTTCCATGGGCTCAAGCCTGTTGACTTTGTGAGCTATGTGGTCGACTTTTGTTTTAATTGGATTGGGTAGTTCTTGAAAATTATCGTTTTCTGATTGTTTCTTTTCTGGTAGCTTGGACTTTTTTTCTTCGTACGGAATGCCAAAGCTAGTTGAACGAGCAGAGGAAAAATCACCTTCGTCCATTTGCTTAGAGCCCTTGTTGTTGAGAACGTTTTTGGCAATAGACCGGTTAACTTTGTCTATTCGCTTTTTCTGTCCTTCCTGCTGTTGTACTAGCGCATCCGCGATAGCTTTGAAAGCTTTATCTTTTTCCCCGTTCTTGATGACTTCGGCTATATCTAGTGATTCGATGACTGCTTTGGATATTTTTTGCACCTTAGGGAACTGCTGATTGTCAAAATCTACTTCGATGTATCCTAGCGTTTCTGCAGTTCGTTTGAGTTCTTTCACCTGTTCGTTTTTCTTTGCCAATTTTTCTTCGAGTTCATCGACTTTTTCCTCTAGTTGTTCAATTTGGCTTTTTTTGCGCTTACCGGTTTCTTTTGCGTCCTGAATAGCTTCGATTATGCTTTCGCCTACCTGTTTTAATTGAGGAGTTTCCACTGTATCCAGGGAAGGTGTAAAGCCGGCGTGGAAAGTCGACCTTTCTCGAACGTAGATCTTTTTTGTAGATTTTTCGTCTAGGAATATGCAGTCTCCCGTGTCCAGTTGATTTACTTTCTTCCTGACTTCAGATTTCGACCATGGTAAAAGGTCGTTGTACACTTTCATGTCCGCTTCGTGTACTACGCGGTGCAGGAATAACATACCCGCCTGCGTTAGGACGTCTTTCTCTACTTTTGCGCTTCTTTGTGAAATTATCACCGCGCCCAGACCACGTTTTCGGCCCCGAAGGGCAAGCCGTGTAATGATTTCCTTTAGTTCGCTGTTTCTGCCCTGGGGAATGAATTCGTGTGATTCTTCGATGCCGATCATGTACGGTTTTCTCAGTTTTCCCGCCCAATTCCACAGGTCGGTAAAGTAACCCTTTAACATGGAGCGTTGCTCGTCCTTTAGGAAACCACTAAGGTCCAAGACGACGGGAATACTTTGCTTTATGCTAATTTCAGCTACTTGAGCCGCGTCTTCGGGCTCTATGGAGATATCTACGTTTTCTCCCTGTCCAATGACCAGGAGTTCGTATTGCTCTTTTAACCCGAAATACTCTCCATCTATGTCTACAACAGTAAGTGGATAGTTAAGTTTTAAGAGTTCTTCGAAGATAACGCCCGCTGTATTGGACTTCCCGGACCCCCGTATTCCCAGAATACCTATGCATTTTCCAATTAGCTCGTCCAGGTTAAAATCTAAATTTTCGCTTATATTTAGTTCCTTCATGTGATCACCAAAGGCTTTACAAGTGTCATTTGCCAAACTTAGTGATTATTATACATCATTAAAACTCGATCCTCTTGGATATGTGCGGCTATTATCTATGACAAATGTCGTGCTGGCCGGTGATATGCTCGACCGGGAAAGTGCAACATTTCTGATTTGGAAGCTATTTTTGGTCTTCAAACACCGAGGGAGCAAGTTCGTACAGTTTTGTTAAAAACTCTCCTGCAAGTTCCCTGATTTCCCACTGGGCCGCCTTGGTTCCTCTGATGTCTATTATGTGGCGATATTCGCGGAAATTGGTTTTGAAATATAGAGACGTTTTGCTGCCGATAGGTAACAGGAACCTGGCGTCTTCCTTTAGTGCTCCTGCGTCGATCATCTCCTGGTATACTTCGTAATTAGAGGTCACTTGTTCTTTGTACTTCTTAGCACAGCCTGCCTCTTCAACAGTTTTAGGCACGACTACTTCGTCCGGGTGTTGTTTAACGTATCTCATCGATCTAACCATAAAACTTCCCAGTCTGTGTCGTGTTAGCTGGGCGAGACAGCTTCTGCTTATACCTTCGACAAAAAACGTGGCACTGGCGAACTCAAACGGGGACCAATGCCCCCAGTTTCTTAGTTTTCTTATCAAATCTCGATCGTTTTCTATTCCTTTTCCGGAAGCCATATGCGATATCCGCGCTGCTCTGGCAATCATTTGCTCTGGCTTGTCGGTATAACGTACTAGCTCTACGTTCATATTTTTGCCACCTCTATGCCTTTTTGATTTTGATATTTTCCGTGTCTGTCTCCATAAGTAATTTTTGGCCTGTTACCCCGGAAAAATACCACTTGAGCGATTCCTTCTCCCGCGTAGATTTTGGCAGGTAACGGTGTAGTATTTGATACCTCGATGGTCAGATAGCCATTCCAGCCGGGCTCAATGGGGGTCATATTTACAATTATTCCGCACCTTGCGTACGTGCTTTTTCCTACCACCAGGCCGAACAGGTCTTCGGGCATCTCGAACTTTTCGAGTGATTTACCAAGGCAGAATGAGTTGGGAGGAATTAAACAAGTCTCTTTTTCAACTTTCACAAAAGCTTCTTCGTTGAAGTTCTTTGGGTCTATCTCCGTTGAATGGACGTCAGTAAATATTCTAAACTCGTGGTCTATTCGAATATCGTAACCAAAGGAACCTAGTCCGTAGCTAATTTTACCGTCGGTTTGTAGTTCTTTGACGAGTGGAGATAGTGGTTTTGCTTGTGCAATTTCTTCGTCGTTCAAAATCATGGCCGAAAACCTCGCGTTTACTTTTTACTAATCATAACCTAAATTGAGTGGTTCTAAAACACTGTTGGGAAGAATTAAGTTGCTCGAGGGTTTAATAACGCAAGCAGCAGTTGGTCCTCCAGCAACCTGTTACATGTAATCTTGTCAGGTTCTTGGTGTTGCAATGAAAAATACCTCTAGTTATCATTCTCTAGATGAACCTCGCAAATACGATCACCATGGCGAGATTGGTGTTGACTCCGTTCGTTATAGCTTCCCTCGCCTATGGTCAAGTTAATTTAGCTTTGGGTTTGTTGGCTCTTGCCCTTGTTTCCGACGTACTGGATGGTTTAGTAGCCCGGAAACTGAATCAAATCACTTATTTGGGGCAAGTATTAGATCCACTTGCCGACAAGACGCTGTTTATGTCCCTGTTTGGTCTTTTCTCCTGGAACGGTCAGATCCCAATGATTGCATTTGCATTGTTTTTGGTTCCTCACCTGGCCCTGATAGTTGCTGGTGGTTTCATGTATCAGTGGGATCAATCTGTAATTCCATCCAATGTCTGGGGCAAAACAAGTTCTTTTTTGGTTTCGGTTGGCCTTATCGCGGTCTTTTTTAAGATTCCTTATTCGGTGATGTTGATTTACCTGGGTATTGGTGCATCTTACCTTTCGGCGGGAATATATTTTTGCATTGGAATGAGGAGAGAAACTGCGAAAACCAGTCAGGGTAGTTGAGCACCCTGTAGTTGTCTATTATCCGTATTCCTGTTAGAGATTTGCATCGGCGTGGCTCTTGGAGTCAATAAGTGTCCTGCGCTATGTTTAATTATTACAATGATTTAGGTTACAATACTTTGGGCCGAAACTATTCAAGTCACTTTTCTGTGAGGAGTTTACAGCTCCCGGTCATCTAGGCAATGGGGGTAACAAATGGGGTTTAGCTGTGGTTTTCTTGGTTTACCAAATGCTGGTAAGTCGACGCTGTTTAACGCTCTATCGGCAGCAGGTGCCGATGTCGAGGCTTATCCGTTCTGTACTACAGAAGAGCAAATTGGTACGGTTGAAGTTCCCGATTCCAAGTTGGACAGACTGGCTCAGCTGTTCCCGAAAAAGGAGAAGGTCAATACCAAAATAGAGTTCTACGATCTTGCTGGTTTGGTGAAAGGTGCTCACCAAGGGGAAGGACTTGGCAATCAATTTTTGGCCGAAATAAGGGGAGTTGACGCTTTAATTCATGTCGTGAGGTGTTTTGAGAACCCTAATGTTCCTGTTGAAAATGGGGATTTGGACCCTATCTCTAATATTGAAACGATCCAAGCCGAGCTTATGTTAAAGGACCTCGAAACTGTGGAGAACCGGCTGAGAAAGCTCGATCGCGATCAGGATCACCTGCGAGAACTATATGAAATACTTAAAACTGATCTTGAGGAGGGCCTACCTGTTAGGGAACATGACTTTTCTCAGAGAGAGTTGGATGAATTAAAGAGCATAGCGCCTTTGACTGCGAAGCCAGTTTTGTACGTGGCGAACGTTAGCGACGACTCTTCCCGGGATTGTATAGAGTCTGTCAATCAATATGCCGAGCGACAAGATGCCGTTTCCCTGGTTGTGAACGGTGAAATTGAGGCGGAGGTAAGGGAGCTGGGATTATCGGAAGAAGAGCAAATAGAGTACTTATCAGAGTGGGGATTGGAGGAATCAGCTCTTGATCGCTTGATAACAGGCGGATATAACTTATTGGATTTGTTAACGTACTACACAACTGACGGACCCGAAGTAAGGGCGTGGACAATTCCGCGAGGTGCCACTGCCGAGGTAGCAGCGGGTAAGGTACATTCTGACTTTGCGGAGGGGTTTGTGCACGCGGAAGTGGTGGCAATTGAAGATTTGCTAGAATTAGGTGGGAGAAACGAGGCTCACGATGAAGGCCTGTTGAAAACTCGTGGTGAAGACTATGCCGTCAGGGACGGCGATGTGATTCACTTTGTAACTGCGAGCTAGCTCTTTGTTAGGAGGCTGAGCGAAGTTGAGAGATGAAAATGAAGAACTTACGGTCCAAGACGTATTTGGACCGAAAACTGTAATGATATTTCCTACGGATACGGTTTACGGTATAGGTGGAAATGCTTTAGAAAAATCTGTCACTGACCGGATTTACAGGGTAAAGCAGAGAAGCAAAGAGAAACCGTTAACGCTGCATTTGTTCTCAGTAGAGAGCGTTCACCAATACGTAGTGGATATCTCAGAGAGACAGAAACGCATTATCGATGATTTACTTCCAGGGCCCTACACGCTTATCTTACCTGCGAGCTCTCAAGCTCCGGAAGTATCGGTTGGTACCGAAAAAAAAGTGGGGATAAGAGTTCCTGGTAGTGATTCGTTTAGAGAGCTTGAAGATCTTATTGACTATCCCCTAGTGGGGACCAGTGTAAACAAATCCGGCGAGCCACCAATGACCGATTTTGACAGGATTGTTGATAAGTACGGAGGTCTGGTTGACCTTTTTATTAAATCAGAAGAACAATTGAATGATCAGGCATCTACAGTCCTGGACATCTCTTACAATCCACCCAAAGTTCTTCGTGGCACTTATCCCGAGGGGCAGTCCGATAGGTTATGAAAATTGTGGTGCATGGTGGTGCCGGTAAAATCCCTCAAGATTTACAACTCGAACGGCAGGCGACTTTGGATAAGGCTGCGGACCTAGCTTCATCCGCTGACACTCCGCTGTCTGCGGTAGTCGATGCGGTAAAAGTCCTGGAGGACAATCCTCTGTTTAATGCCGGTTATGGCGGCAGTTTACAGCTAGATGGCGAGGTTCGCCTGGATGCGGCCGTTATGAGAAATGACCTATCTTGTGGCGGAGTAATCAACGTGGAGAAAGTTAAACATCCAATCGAAGTGGCGAGGAAAATAATGGAGGATTCTCCGCACATTTTATTGCAGTGTCGGGGAGCGACTGAATTCGCCGAGCATTATGATCTGGTTACCTCGGAGGACTTGCGAAGCCCCAAGAAGATCGAAAAATGGAAGAATATAGTTGACAAGCTGGATACATTAAGCTATAAGGATAGATTGGAGAAATTGGTTGAGCTGGCAGAAGGACACGATACGGTAGGAGCGGTTGCCTGGGATGGCCAAAGCATGGCAGCTGCTACCTCCACTGGAGGCATCACCACGCAGATGTACGGTAGGGTGGGAGATACTCCGATAATTGGTTCTGGCGTTTACTGTAATGAATTTGGCGGTGCTTCTACCACTGGTATTGGTGAGGCGATTATTAAAGTGAACCTTGCCCGGGAGCTTGTTTACCATCTGGAACAAGGAGAGGATCCTCAAACCGGTGCAAAAGATTCTATCGGTAAGTTGGCCGAGTATACAAACTCCCAGGCTGGGCTGATTGCAATTGACAACCAGGGTAGGGTTGGTGTTTCTCACAATACCCGCGATATGCAGTACTCGGTCAGAAGCAGTTAGTCAAGAACCCCGCCCACAGGGCGGGGCATATAAAGAGACAATGGTAAAAATAACCTCGGGT
>CAZTJJ010000089.1:0-6830 GCA_964614065.1 uncultured Thermotogae bacterium | reverse complement strand
CGAAAAGATGGTTTTAAAAGCTTCGTACACGACCGTCGACTGTACGGCCACAACGGCAGCAACGTTATAAATTCCCAGCTGTTCTGCTGTGGAAAAAGCACCGAGAATGAACCTATCCGCCTTCATTAACAAAAGGGATGACACTCCCATTAACAATACGGTCAAGGAGTATCTCAGTAACCTTCCAGTTCGAAATATCGCCCCGCCTAGAGACAGAACTGAAGGGAATAAGATATAGAGAAAATATAAGCCGATTAGAGCCGATACAACCGAAGAAAGCAAGAACCCCCATACTGCGCCCAAAATTCCGTAGCCCAACGCAAAAGCTATGCCCGCTCCAATAAGGCTTCCCAGGGGGTGGAGTATAAACCTTACCCCAACATCGTAATCAATCCGTTTAAACGCCCTAGCTGAAAACGCGGAGACAGTTATCAACGAATAAAAGGGCAAGGACCAGGCAAAGACCCTTAGCGGGCCTTCCAACTCCGGTTTGCTAAAGATCGAGTTGGAGACGAAACCGGCAAAAGACGACAAGACGATCGCAGCGAGGATACTAGATATCGCCGTTAACGTAACTGCACCCACTATCGTACCCTTAAGCTTATCTTCTTCGCTACTTCCTTTCTGAGCTGAGCCAAACCGCAAGACCCCGTTATGTAGCCCCAGCGAAGAGACTGTCCTCGTCATGCCAAGCACGTTATAGCCCAACGCATATATACCGTATCCCGCAGGACCAAGTACCCTGGTCAGAAGGACCTGGAATAGGAGTTTAACAACTTTGCCAAAGCCCTGACCAAGAAAACTAATCCCGCTTCCCTTGGCAATTTGTCGATTAAGTTTTTCCTGGTAGTCGCTGGAAGTCTCCATGTCTTTTTCTTTTACCTCTTCTTAACTACAAATTCTTATCTCTATGAGAATACGTAAGAATTTTTTTGTTAACAAATAATAACGGACTTCGCGGACAATAAAACAGAAGTCGTACTCCGGATTCAGCCGTCCTCCTCTAGCAAAATTTTCCTTATATTGGAAATATTTCCGGGTTAATATATTATTGTTGTGGGCAAGCATACATCAAAGCCATCGAAGAGAAAAGGAAATATGTCACTTTACTTCCATAACAACAGGAAAATGATGCAATTTTCCGAAAACGTTGGGATAGCTCTTCAGCGCCTGCGAGGCCGGCTGGCTCAGACAAATATCCCTTGACGTGGGGTAAGGCAAAGCTTGGGCTGTTGGACGGTCTGCCCTGGGAAGGAATCGATACTGTTTTTATCGTCTCTACAGGCCGAACCGGAACCAAGTCCCTTGCAAATTTCTTCAATCAGTTTGCTGGAATAGTGTCAAAACATGAACCTATTCCCGATTGCCTCCTGTTAGGAAACTATTTTGCCAGAAACCTACTCACTTTTGAAGAGGCAAGGGATCGATTACGCAGAGACAGGCAGGTTACCCTCAACAGAATCGCCGATGAAACCACAATAGACACCTACATCGAATCTAACAACAGACTATACTCCCTAATACCAGTCATACGAGATGTCTTCCCTGAACCAAGATTTGTACATATAGTTCGCGACGGTAGGGACGTGGTTCGCTCGATGATGAGCAGGTCAGCGTTCAAACCCGGAGACAGATATCGCCTGAAGGCCTCCCAACTTAATGCTGATCCGTACGCTTCCAGATGGGAAAACCTTTCCAGGTTTGAGAAGATCTGTTGGTGGTGGCAAAAAAAGGATGGTTTGATAAGGAAGGCATTAAACTATGGAGAGGACAACATCACGTTGAAATTTGAAGATCTATTCTCTTCACATAGAGACGAGAAGGAAATAAGAAGGCTTGTTGACTTCGCTCAACCCAATTCCATAGATAATGCATTAGTCGTGGAAAAATTCTCAGAATACACAAAAGAAAAGCGCAACGCAACTAGTAACTACGCTCTGCCTTCTTGGGAAAAATGGGACCCAGAACTGAAGCAAAAGTTTCAAGAGATTGCCGGAAAACACTTAGAAGAAAGTGGATATTAAAAGGGACAAAGGGAGAGTTAGAAGACATATCCAGGCTAAATAATAATGGGCAAATAAATCACACAATATACTTCTTAATCATAAAGATAATTACGAAAAAGTTCAGAAAAATACTCTTTAACTCCTACCCCAGAATCTTCCTCAATCAACCTATCTAATTTATCCAAGACTACCTTTAACTCTTTCTCAGAAAGGAGCGGCCGTCCCCGGGCCTGGAATATTTGAGGATGCTCAGTCTGATCAGTACCCTCTTCAGCGTTAAGGAGGTCTTCGGAAAGCTTTTCTCCCTCTTTTAAGCCTATGAAAGTAATCGGAATATCCTCGTCAGGCTTATGACCCGATAATTCGATCATTTCTCTCGCGAGATCAAGTATCTTGACGGGTTCCCCCATATCGAGGACGTGAACTTCACCGCCTTTCGCGAGCTGCGCTGCCTGAAGAACCAGCAAGACTGCTTCCGAAGTAATCATAAAATATCGCTCTGCTTTAGGGTCCGTAACCGTCACCGGCCCTCCTTTGCTAATCTGCTCCCGAAAGATAGGAACGACGCTACCCCGGCTTCCGAGGACGTTTCCAAATCGGACCGCGGTAAATGTAGTCTCGCTCTCCGCACTAGAGTTCATATGTCGAATTATGCACTCGGCTATTCTCTTAGTTGCTCCCATGGTGGAAGTGGGCTCTACGGCTTTATCCGTAGAGATTAACACGAAAGTATCAACGTCTGCTTCCTGCGCCGCATTGGCAACTGATAAGGTACCGAACACGTTATTGCTCACCGCCTGAACCGGATGTTCTTCCATCATCCCAACGTGTTTGTACGCTGCAGCATGAAATACTAAATCTGGGCGACTCTCGATAAAAAGTTGCCTCACTGATTGTTCGTCTCTCACGTCAAGGAGGTGGTCATATAGAGCTAAATCTTCGAAATCCTTATTCAGCTCCTTCTTAACCTCAAAAAGCATCGTCTCCTCGTGATCAACGATATGCAAACCATCGGGAGAAAACCTTGAGATCTGGCGACTTAGCTCGGAGCCGATCGAACCTGCAGCTCCAGTGACGAGGACAGTTTTTCCCTCAATAAAGCTTTCGATTCTTTTCGGGTCAAGCTCAACCGATACCCTTCCTAAAAGATCTTCCAATTTCACGTCTCTCGCATCACTTAAGCTGACCTGACCGGTCATCAGTTCGGAGATATCGGGAAGTATTTTTACATCCTTTACACCAGCCTCCCGCACGACGTCGACCGTCTCCCTCACCACGCCTGAAGAAACCGAAGGCATGGCAATCAATATTGCCTCGACTTGGTTTTCTGCTACAAGCTTCGGTATATCGTCACGGCCACCTAATACCTTGACTCCATGAATACTCGTGCCAATTTTTTGGGGATCGTCATCGACAAAGCCTACCGGGTTGAACCCGTTGCTGCCTCCAGCATTTTGAATGCTTCTTACAATCTGCTCTCCGGCGTCTCCGGCACCAACGACCATTGTCCGCTTTCCGCTTAAGGGAAATTTGCGAAATAGTTGGAGATAGATCCTCTTTGCCGACCTAAATCCTCCGACTAAAGAAATGGAGAGAAACAAATCAATAACCAGGATAGACCGGGGGAAGCCTTCATAGAATGGTTGATATCTCAACAGGTAAAGGATCGACCCGACAACGAATGTACTTATCACGAAAGACTTAACCAGAGAAATGACTCCCTCGATGCTTATGTAACTCCAGCTCACGTGATACATCCCATAAAGATACATAAGAATTACCTTTACCCCGACGAAAGTGGGAACGACGACGTAGAACTCGCCGGTATATTGAGCAGGAATCGCTCCCTCAAACCGGAGGAGAAAGGCAAACCAGACGGAAAGCGAGAGCAACGCAATGTCGACGAGAAAAAAGAATAACGCTCTTGTTTTCCCAGTCGTTTTTATCTTCGTGATCATGGGAGGTGATTTGGGAAGGTCATTTGAATTCCCTGATAACTTCCTTGAAATGTCCCACCACGTAATCCATTTCTTCTTCCGTAATTTCGTTAAAAAATGGAAGCGCAATCGTTCTCGAGCTTACCCTTTCTGTTATCGGAAAATCTCCCGGTTTGTAGCCAAAACGTTTCCTGTAGAAGGGCTGCAGGTGGATCGGCGTAAAGTAGTTACTGCATCCTATACCTCGTTGAGATAATTCCTCTAGAATTGTATCTCTAGTCTCTCGTGTAAATTGATCATCCAATCTGATAACGTAAACGAACCAGCTCGTTTTTCCGGAAGGAGACACCAGTGGGGTCTGGATTTCTGAAACATTCTGCAATTTTTGATTATATGACTCCGCTATTTCTGCTCGTCTCGATACTATCTCGTCAATTCTCTCCATTTGAGAGATCCCTAAAGCACAGTTAATATCGCTGATTCGATAGTTGTACCCCAGGCGTTCGTGCTGCAGCCATTTATCCCCTTCTCCCCTACCCTGATTACGCATGCTCCTGGATAAGGTTGCTACGTCATCGTTGTTCGTTACAATTACTCCCCCTTCTCCCGTCGTTATCTGTTTGTTGGGGTAGAAGGCGAAGACCCCTGCGTCGCCGAACGAGCCGGCCTTCTTTGCTTGAAATTCTGCCCCCAAGGCTTCTGCGGAATCCTCTATCAGGTAGAGATTATATTCGCTCGCGATCTCTTCTAGCTTCCCCCACTCCGCTGGTTGGCCAAAGACGTCAACGGCGAGAAGTGCCTTGGTATTTTCTGTTATGGCCTCTTCAATCTTTTCAACCCCAATATTTAACGTGTCCGGATCGATGTCAACAAATACAGGCACTGCACCTTCGAATAAAATGCAGTTCGAAGAAGAAATAAAGCTGAATGGCGTTGTGATTACTTCGTCTCCCTCTCCAATGCCCAGCGAACGGATGATCAAATGGAGGGCAGATGTGCCGCTGTTTACTGCTACTGCATGATTCACGCCGGTGTAATCAGCTATCAATCCTTCAAACTCTTCCAGTTTGGGTCCAAGGCTAAGTTTGGGAGTATTGAGGACATCCAGCACGGCTTGTCTATCTTTCTCCGTCAATTGCGGTTTTGCTAGAGGTATATCCATTAATTAGGCCCCCTATTTTTCCGCTTAACTTGTGCAGGTACACCTACCGCTACAACCCCGTCAGGAACATTATCGACAACCGCAGCACCGGCACCAATCACGGAATCTCTACCTATCTTTACTCCTTGCACAACGCTCGTTCCTATGCCTAAGTGGGATAATTCCCCTACCTCGACATTCCCGGCCAGATTTACTCCTGGCGAGATATGGGCAAAGTTACCTACGATGCAATCATGATCTATCGTAGCCCCAGTATTAACAATTGCATGGGAACCAATCTTTGTGTCAGAATTAACTGTTGCATTTGCCATTATTACTGTACCAGAACCAATATCTACACTCTCTGCTATTTCTGCTGAAGGGTGAATAGCGGTGATATAATCAAAGTTTGTTCTTAGCTCCGTTATTTTATTATATAACTTTTCCCTGCCTCTGTTTTTGCCAATAGCTAAAATTATCTTATCAGTTTCAACATATCCCTGTTCTAGTGATCGAAAATTTCCAATTATCGGTGCACAAGCATTATCATCTGCTTTTAAATCGGAATTATCATCAATGAAACCTAGCAAATCGTATTTACCCTCACGCTTGATAACATCCTTGACCACTTTACCATGCCCACTTGCACCGTAGATAACTACTTTATTCCTCTCCATTATTCCCCTTTGGAAACTTTGACTGGTGCTCTACAAAACCATCATTCACTCCACCTTCACCGTAAACCCCTTCCTTGGTAACTAGAACGATCCACAGGGTTTTTACCATGATCTTTAAATCAAGCCAGATGGACCAATTCTTCACGTACCACACGTCTAACTCTATCCTTTCTTCCCAGCTCAACTTATTTCTACCATGAATTAATGCCCAACCGGTGATTCCTGGTTTAACCTCGAGTCTGCGCCGCTGAAAATCATCGTATTGTTTGACTTGGTACTCCAGGGTAGGGCGGGGACCGACAATGCTCATTTCACCTTTGAGGACATTTATCAACTGAGGCAATTCGTCCAATCCCCATTCCCTCAAAAAACCGCCCACTCTCGTAATACGAAAGTCATGCTCTGCCACGTTATATCCCAGACCTTTTTCTTCAGCGTTTTCAACCATAGTTCTAAACTTCCAGGGCATGAAACTCTCGCCATCCTTTCCCACCCGTTCTTGCCGAAAAAATACGGGTCCCTTGGAATCAAGTTTAATTGCAATACTAATAATCAAAAACGGAACCGCCAAAATCAACAAGCCGATAATACTCAAAACTATATCTATAGCTCGTTTTAATCCTAGTTGAAACTTTTTTTTCGTCATAATACCAAAGTAAATAGAAATGAAGATTGAATTAAGGCAGCTATTTATACAATTACCGTAACATCTTTAGCCTTTCCTTTCATTGTAGGCTTCTTCCAGCACTTCTCTAAGTTCTTTCGCAAGGTCATCCCGACCGAATTTAATTTTGGCTAAGCGGAAGGCAGCTTCCTCGGCCTCTTGTTGTCTATTTTCATCCTCAATAAAAGAATTCAACATCCGAGCAGCTTGTTCAGGTTCGTCCGGAGGGACGACAAGCCCGGCACCCGTTTCTTCCAGAAGTTCCGCTTGCCATCCCTTGTAGTTTATCATAATTGGTGTTGAAGCAGCCAAGGCATCAAAAAACTTGTTAGCCGAATTGTTCCACATCTCAGGAAGATCCACAAACAACGATGTCGCAACCGTGGTGGCGGACATTACCTTTGG
>CAZTJJ010000088.1:0-6843 GCA_964614065.1 uncultured Thermotogae bacterium | reverse complement strand
AACTACAATTTCAGCATTTCAACAACCAGAATAGTCCTATCAGTCGGTAATATAGCATGCTCTGAGAGGCTCATAAATCGGTTTTAGTTGATCCGGCGGGGGTTAGGTAGGCTCAATGGGACCGATTTGTCCCACTCGTTCTATAATTCAACCAATCTAACAGAGGGAAGTTTTTAACTGCAAAAGAAATGTTTAAATAACGACTTTACGAGTGATGATTTTGAGATAGGCTTACAGTAATCATTCCCTTCGTGAGTATATACAGAGGATAAATTTACCAGTTAGATTTTGGCTTCTCGCCGCTTGACTCTTCTTAAAAAGTAATAGAGTTAGTTAACGTATGTGTAAGATTAGATTATAGTGAGAAAAGTTACAAGTTTTTTGACAGTTTCTACTAACCTTTCAATCAAGCTTGGCAAAAGTACTTACAGTTGTTCGTTCAAACCTCTATATACAAAATACGTGGTTAGGGGAAAGAGGCAGTAAAGACACGACCCTTTAGTTCGCTAAAGAAGAGCCAATCCATATTCTTGCTCCCGGCGGTGGAATTACTCCCATATGCCTCCAATTTTCTACGAGAGTACATTCCCCTACTCAATCAAGTGACCAATGATCATAATAATGGCATTTGGAGCCTTCGGATCCCGACCGGGTCTGAGCCGGAAATCAGCCTGGTAAGTTGGATAATACTCAATATTTTTATATAATAAAATAGTCCAAGGAGGCAATATGGTAAAGATGTTGCAATCTGCCCTGGCGCTCAAAACACATCGAGATAAAACGGGCCATGTCTACATCAAGTAATACCAACCCCAGCGAAGATTTGATGAATTGGTGGGGGAAAGCACCGCAGGGGAGTTCTGAATATCATCCACTAATCCTACATTCCATAGATGTGTCTTCTGTTGCGAAGTTACTTTATAACCGCCGTTTCAGGGAGACACCCCCATTCAAGTCTGTGACCGAAAAACTTTTAGAAGCGTTGCCACCAGTGGTTAGCTTTCTGGGATTCCTCCACGACTTTGGCAAGTACTCTGAGTCCTTCCAGGCTTTGCGGCCGGAGCTGTTTAAAAAACTAAGAGGGAGATCCCCTAAAAAACACCAAAAATCGCATAAAGGACTAGGATGGGTGTTGTGGAGGGCTCACTTGTCCAGCGAGTTGACTTCTCTTCTGGCACCAGAAAACCCTTATCTTTGGGGTAACATCGAGAGCTTCCCATACCTATTTGGCCAAGTTTCCTTCGGCCACCACGGTAAACCCGTTGAAAGCGGCAGTAACCCAAGCATCACCCTGCATCAGGAGTTCACCGAGGCAGACCTTGAAGCTGTTGGAAGATCCTTCTCGTGGGGGGTTGATTATTACTTGAAGGACTCGCTAAAGGCAATTGAGAACTTCGGAGAGAAGGAGTACGAACAGTTTAATTACCTCTCGTGGCTGATCAATGGGTTAATCACGCTGGCGGACTGGCTGGCTTCCTCTGAAGAGTACCTAAAATTCCTTTTTGATTACAACGAGCTGGAAGATTATGCAGAAGAATCTGCTCCGACTAGAGCGAAAAGGGCAATAGAAGAGGCGAGGCTGACTCCCCTAAAATCACCGAGAAACTCGGGCTTTTCGTACCTGTTTCCCGATTTTAAATACCCCACCCCTCTACAGCACTGGTCTGACGAAGTTCCTCTACCCGAGGGGGAGCCGGGGCTGTTCATACTCGAAGATAGCACGGGTGCCGGGAAGACCGAGGCAGCTTTGACGATTGCCCATAGGTTGGTAGCTGCTGGAGAAGCTGAGGGTTTCTATTTTGGCCTTCCAACAATGGCTACATCGAACGCAATGCACGGTCGACTTCGGGAAGTTCAGGGCAACTTGCCTCTCTATCGTAAGTTTACAGGCACGGAGAATAAGCCCTCGCTGGGCCTGTCACACAGTAGGACAAGGCAAGCCCGAAGATTAGGAATAATCGAACAACCAGAAGCAAAGAGCTGGCTTAGCGACAACCGGAAGTTGTCTCTGCTACTCAATATGGGGGTAGGGACAGTTGATCAGACGCTAACTGGAATTTTAGCAGTATATCATCACACGCTCCGTTTACTGGGACTTTCAGTAAAGATTTTAATAGTCGACGAGGTTCATGACTACGAACCATACACGGGCCGCCTACTTGAGAGACTAATCGAAATGCGGGCTTCTCTTGGTCTGGTTACGATTCTGCTCTCTGCCACCCTATCGGACCGCCGGAGATCGCAACTGGAGGAATCCTTTTACAAAGGGCTGGAAGACAAATCTTGCGGTCATGTTGTCTCCGATGGGAGTTCGTTTCCACAAGCTACGATGATAACGGGTTCCGGTAAACGGACTGAAGCTCTTCAGCAGGCGGGCAAGACCAAGGATATCCGTTTCATTCATGAGCACGTGGAAGAGAAGGTTCTCGATCAAATAGAGAAATGGGCCAGGGAAGGCAGGGCCGTAGCGTGGATTAGAAACACCATACACGATGCCCGCTTGGCCCACGAGAAACTTGAGGGGAGGCTTCCCGGTACCGTTGCCCTCCACCATTCCCGCTTTACCCTTGGAGACCGCCTGGAAAACGAAGAGGCGCTTCTGGTCAGCTTCGGAAAGAACTCTTCCCCTCAACAGAGAAAGGGAAAAGTCGTGGTGGGCACTCAGGTGCTTGAACAATCCCTAGACGTGGATTTTGACGCTATGGTAACAGATCTTGCCCCTATGGATAGGATACTCCAAAGGGTGGGTCGGCTACACAGACACCGCCACAGAAAGCGAAATTATATGGCAGAAGCGCTCATTTACGGACCATCCTTCGACGAGGCTCCAAAAGAGGACTGGTACAAGGAAAAATTTCCTAGGGCCGCATACGTGTACGGCAAACATGGACTGCTCTGGAAAACACTGCAGGTACTAATAGATAAGGAGCGTTGGAGGATTCCCGTCGAGAACCGGCAACTGATTGAGTCCGTATTCTCTTTAGAGGCAGAGGATTCTATTCCTGAACAGTTGCTGACGGTGGATTTTGATGCTAGGGGCGAAGATAAGGCCGACAGATCTTTGGGGTCGATGAACGCGATTAATTTTGAGCGCGGTTACGGTTCTTCTACTGGTTACTTGGAGGATACGCCCACCCGGCTTGGCAGGGAGCAAACCCGCTGCCGCCTGGTGAAGAAGGTCGAAGGTAAGCTCGTTCCCTGGGACGAGGAGGCTGGTAAGTGGGAAAGTGGCGACATCTCCGTGCCGGCAACACGAGTCAGCTCCCCGCTTGTAGGGGAAAACGAAGAGATCAAACGCGTTATCGAGAGGATGCCCGGTGTCCAAAATTACCCTCCAGAACAAGGAGAAATGTTGATTATCCCCTTTACCAGAGAAGAAAACGTATGGTCTGGGAGCGCGAGGAACGACAAAGGCAGAGAGGTTTCTTTAGCTTATTCAGAAAAAAAGGGATTGGAGGTTCGACTTGAATAACAACACGTACAACCTATTGATGGACCGCTGGATTCTGGCAGAGCGAAAAAACGACGATGAATTAGTAGAGATCGCTCCCTGGGAAGTCTCTTCTCAATTAGAGAACAACCCTGTCGTCTCTCTTCATTTTCCCATGTCGGATATGGAGCCAATTCTTTACGAGTTTTTGATCGGAGTCTTTCAGACCTTCCTCCTCCCTGAGGATCACCGTGAATGGTCAAAGATCAGAGAGGACCCACCTACTCCCACTGAGCTGAGAAATCGTTTTAGTTCTTCTGCCAAAGCATTTCAAGTTTTGGGTGATGGGGACAGGTTTATGCAGGACTTCAGTGAAAAGATAAAAAAAGCGGACTCACGTCCCATATCGCGATTTCCTCTAGGAGCTCCCGGCAAAAAGACAGCCAAGGACAACCGTGATTGGATCGTCAAAGAGGATTTTATCAAGAACCTTTGTCCTTACTGTGCTGGATTCCTGCTTTACGGTCTGCAGAGTAGAGGGCCTGCGGGAGGACGTGGATACAGAACGTCAGTTCGCGGGACCAGCTTTATCACTACTTTGATCCAGGGTGAAAATGTCTGGGATACTATCTGGCAGAACATTCTCCCAGCCTCTCAGTTTCCGTTAGACGTAACCGTCCCGTCATCATCAAGCCCAGAGAGAGTTTTTCCCTGGATGGGAGATCTGTCCAGCTATCTTGGTAATGACAACTCCGGAACCCAGTACACTCTGGAGGACGGACATCCGCTTGGCGTCTATTGGGCGATGCCTTGGCGTGTCCTGTTGGACGATACTGACAGCTCCATGCGGTGTGACGTCTGTGAGCGAAAAAAGGGGGTCTCTGTAAATGCTTTCAGGAAGAGATGGTACGGTCTTAATTACGCGGAGGCCTGGCACCACCCTTTATCACCTTACATAAAGGACGAGAAAGGTGCTATTCGCTACAAATCTGTGCACTCCGGCTTAATGTATCGAAACTGGAAAGGTTTGTTGTATGGTGATCCGGAAGATAACCTAAGGCCAGCTCTCCCTATTGCCTACAAGTTAAAGCGGGAACTAGTTTCTGATGTCCCTGTTTGGACATATGGTCATCGTCTGAAGAGAAACCGTATCAAGGATTGGCAAGAAACATTGTTCCCTCTGCTGGAGCTCGATGAAGGGTATAAAGAGACATTTCTCTACCATGTTAAGCAGATGATCGATCTGGCAGATTACGCGAGGCAACAGGGCATCTGGGCTTTACATCGATCACTATACGGCATTTACGGCGAGAAGGGCTGGCAATTTCCAGACAAAGAACATAGGACTCCGGCATGGAACAAAGGTATATATAAGAGGTTTTCCAACGAATTCTGGAGGGATACTGAAGAGGTTTTCTTTACTCAGGTTAAGTCTTTGCGGGACAGACTGGCGGTAAAAGAGAGCATAAACAACACAAAAAAAGAGTGGCTACTTAAGGCCCAGGAAACGACTTTGCAACTTTATAAACATTTATCCTCACAAGAGTGCGAGAGGTTTAGTAGACCCAGGATGATTGCCCACCGTTTTTTAAGCTATCAGACATCTCACCGGGCAGATAGGGTAGATAATATTTACAAAACGGAGGACGGCGAACCAATCTCCAAACTTTGGGAAAACGCGGAGGAGGCAAAAAATTGAACAATAGAGTGAAAGCCGGGCGAAAGAGTTTTGCATCCGATAAAGTACAGCAAGGACAGTACCGGTGGTGGGGTCAGTTGAAGGAAAGAAGAGGCGGTCGGGCCAGGCTTCGCCGCTGTAGAAATCCAAGCGAGGTTTTATTACAGAAGGAATTCTTTCGATATTATAAATTTCTAGGTGAACCCGGTCATCTTAACCGAAAAAAACTGGCCACAGTATGTGGCTTACTCTCCCACGTCGAAGAGAAAACCACAGGCGGAAAATTAGGAGGCCTTTTAGGCAAAACAGGCGAAGGAAGTCAGCGTCCGAAAATTTCAGAACATCGGTTTAGAAGATTACTCAATTACGAAAACCAAAATGAGTTATATCGACCGATGATACGGATAATAAGACAGCTTGACGGGAAGTTACCAGTACGCGAATTCTCAAAAAAAGTCTATTACTGGGATCTTGAAGGAACCCGAGAGGACCTAGCCTTCAACTATTACCAAACAATTCCACTTGATTAACAGGAGGTCATAAATGAGTAAGTTCGTACAGATTCATATGCTCGCGTCTTATCCGCCAGCCAACGTTAATCGGGACGATCTCGGTCGTCCTAAAACTGCGTTACTCGGCGGTAAAAACCGACTGCGCATATCCTCACAATGCCTGAAGCGTACCTGGCGGACATCTAAGGTTTTTCAGGAGGCAGTGGGGAAAAACCGAGGTTTTCGAACGAAGGAACTTGGCAAGGCAATAAAGCAGGCACTGGTTGAGGCAAAACCCCTATGGCAAGTAATTAATAACGAAGGTGGATCCAAACAAGCTCCAAGGAGGGAAGCAAACGAGACCGATGCTGAAAAGTGGGCGGGACAAATTATTGATAGGTTTGGGGACGTGGAGTCGAATAGCCTCAAGCATTCCCAGCTAGTATTTGTTACTCCCGAGGAGATAGAGGCAATCGATAAACTGTTAACCGACCTGGTCGAAGAGGGTCGAGGGCCAAAAGACGAGGATCTGAACCTGCTACGGGCGTCAACCAGGGCCGTGGATGTGGCCATGTTTGGAAGAATGATGGCTGACACGCCACAAAAGAGTATCGAAGGTGCCGTCCAGGTTGGCCACGCCTTGAGTACTCACGAGGTCGTAGTAGAAAACGACTATTTCAGCGCCGTTGAGGACTTAAATCAGTTTCGAGAGGATGCCGGCGCGGCACACCTTGGTAATCGGGAATTTGCTTCTGGCCTATTTTACCTGTATGGGTGTGTAAATCGATCACTTCTTCTGAGAACTTTAGGAGAAGAACAAAAGCAAGTAAAAGAAAAGAATCAGCTGGCCCAAAGGTCGATTGCAGCTCTGATAAAGGCGATGGCAACGGAAACACCCCCGGGGATGAAAAATAGCTACGGTTCCAGCACATACGCCTCCTACGTTTTGGTCGAGAAAGGGGAAAACCAACCTAGAAACCTCTCGTCTCTGGCCTTCATCGAGCCGGTAAAAGGAGAGAACTACCTCTCTGGGAGCATCAAGAAGCTTGAAGAAGGCTACAAAAATCTCGACAAAACTTACAAGACCAATTGGAAACGGAAGGCAATGAACGTCCCCGCCGGCCGAGGCTCCTTGGACGAAGTGGCCCAATTTGCAGGTGAAGCGTTTTGAAACATCTAGTCTTCCAATTACATGGATCAATAGTTTCCTGGGGCAAACCGGGGGGTGACGAGCAGCGTCCCAG
>CAZTJJ010000087.1:0-6908 GCA_964614065.1 uncultured Thermotogae bacterium | reverse complement strand
CACCTGGACGCAGAACTGAAAACCTTCATCAATCAGGGAAAACTGGTGCTTGGAATATGTAACGGGTTTCAGGTTCTGCTAAAATATCCACTGCTTCCGGATGTCAACGATTCACAAAGATATACTTTGACCGAAAACAAAACAGGTAGATTTATCGACAGATGGGTCACGGTTAAGGTCAACAAAGACGCCTGTCCCGTTTATTTACGAGGAATACATCAATTGAGACTTCCAATACGTCACGCAGAAGGAAGATTTGTAGCTAGCAAGGATCACCTCGAGGATTTACACAACAACGATCAGGTAGGTATGCAGTACGCAGACCACCACGGAGACCTGGCAGAGGGTGAATTTCCCCTAAATCCCAACGGATCCGAGCTGGACATTGCCGGAATTTGTGATAACACTGGAAGGATTCTTGGTCTTATGCCCCATCCGGAGGCTTTCGTACATCCACTCCAGGATCCTGACTGGTTAATGAAAAGACGATCCGGAGAAATCAACTATGAGAACAACGGCCTCAGGCTATTTAAAAACGCAGTTAACTTTCTGGTGACTGAAAACATTGGCTAAAAAAAACTATCATAACTACAAAGAGTCCGGTGTAGACGTAAAGCTAGGAGACGAGTGCTCACAAATTGCTTACCAAGCTTGCCAACAAACCTTTTGCAACCAGAATATAGACCTGGTGACACCCGAAACATTAGAAGGTGGGTTTTCAGGTCCTCTTCAAATCATTGAGGAGATCAAAGGCAGTTACCTGGTCAAAAACTCGGACGGAGTCGGTAGTAAGGCAATAGTAGCCCAGCGCATGAACAAGCACCACACGCTGGGGTACGACTTGGTGGCAATGTTGGCAGATGATACCTCTTCGATAGGCGCAATACCGATTGCGGGAACGAATACAATCGATTCCCACCATGCACAGCCAGAGCTCGTAACTCGGTTAATGGAAGGCTTGGTAAAAGCCTGCAAAATCGCAAATATTTCCATGGTCGGCGGTGAAATAGCCGAGTTACCCGATCAGGTCAAAGGATATTCCAATCCCTACATCTGGAATGGAGATTTGCTGGGCTTGCTTGAGGTAAACAAGCAAATCAACGGATCGAGCATTGCTCCGGATCAATCAATCGTAGCCCTGCGTAGCAGAGGAATCAGATCTAACGGGCTTACCCTGGCCAGAAAGATTTGTACGCAGCATTTCGGAAACAAATGGCACGAGAAAACTTTTAAAGAGGGTATTAACTGGGGAGATATATTGTTAACACCCTCGCGGATCTGCACCCCGGCTCTGGTCAGTTTAAATGGCTCGTATAGAGAAAACCCAAGAGCAAAAGTTACCGGAATAGTGCACATAACAGGAGGTGGATTATCCAACCTTGATCGAATCCTGCCCGAAGGTATGGGCGCTTCTATCGATAATCTCTTCGCTCCACAGGAAGAGTTTCTTCAACTCCAGAAGTTAGGACCAATAGAGGATAAGGAGGCTTACAAGACCTGGAACATGGGGCAATGTATGTTAATAGTGACACCCGAACCGGAAAAAGTAAAAAAAGTAATGAGTGAATTCGACATCCCTTCTCAGATTTCAGGTAAAATCACCCAAAAAAGCGGAATTCGAGTTCAAGGTAGAGGACTGAGGGAAGAAGCCTTCTCATTATAGCATAATTTATTGACTAAGAAACAACTCTGCCGATTTCCAGGTCGTAGTAACCCTTTACAAAACCTCCTTCTCCACATACCCTTAGCTCCCCTCCTGAAAAACCCACCTGACCCGTAGAAATTAGGCTCAGCGCCTTGTGAATCGAAGGACCATCACAGGACCACTTTATCCACTCCTGCAGGACGTCTGAATATTTTCTTATCATCCCGGGGTTAAACCTCTCAAAGATTTGTATCATATCCTGTTCTATTGGAGCCATTTTAGAGAGAACGATGATCTCTCCTTGATCTACTCTTTCTGTCACCAGGTGAACGGTTGACCTAATTTCTGTTTCACCACCCACTAGAGTGTCATATACGGCGTCGTCTCCGGTATATCTTCTCTTTCCTTCTTCTTTTAAGGTAAGATCGGCCGGATGCACGTTGATAATTCTTCTACTGTATTCAGACAACAAAGGGGGCTTGATTATCTGCATCAACCCGGACAAAAGGATCAGATCGGGTTCAAATTGCTTTATCTCCCCGGTTAATCGGGCAAAATATCGAGGCTGAGCATCATCCTCTGGACGCTGATCATCGAAAAAGGAGTCTTTTTTACTTACCTGTACGGGTATATTCCTTTCCCGAAAAACATCGATCCCCAAAGCATCTCCATGGTCAGTGAATCCCGCAACTATTTCGTAGTTTGAATCTTCTATGTTACCTTCCTCAAGAAGGTACCTCGCTCCGGAAGCTCCCCCCGAAAAAAGTACTACAACACGCATAATCCGGTCGGTATTTGCGTAAATCAAACTGAACTTCTCCATAAAATCTCCTCATTTACCTCGCACAGGTTACCTTTCAGTAAGTATAGTAACATAGTAAGTGGAAGTCACGGATGAATCTCCGCGGGAATTAGAAATACCAATCTTAAAACCACTGGTACCCAGCAATTTCCAACGAATAGCTTGCGAGATTTGAATTCAACTAGAGCAATCTATTATCGTTTGTATATCACCTAGCTCATAACTTGGGCCAACGAGGCGCAAGAAAGAAAAGGTAACGTTTGATAGGAGAAAACATGGGATCTGTCAAAGATTTAACAGTTAAACAAAAACCCACCAAAGAAAAAATGGGTGCGGGCATCTTCACGTTCTCGGACAGATATTCAGTCTTCGATTGGGGAGAAATGCCTGATTTAATTCCTTCTAAGGGACAAGTTCTGGCGACCACTGGCGCGTTTAACTTTGAACTGCTAGAGGAAAAGGGAATAAAAACTCATTACAAAGGGTTACTTTTCAATGGGAAACCGGTCAACACTGACGCAATCACGGACCCAACAAATGAGATGTTTATTCACCTTGCCTACAAGCCCAAAGTGAAGAACCAAGACGGCAGATACCAATACGAAGATTTAACGAAGAGAAAAAATTTTCTAATTCCACTGGAAATAGTCTTCCGCAATTCTATACCCATTGGCTCTTCGCTTAGGAAACGTTACCAGCCGGAAGACCTTGGTTTGAAGGATACTAGCTGGCCTGATGAAGAGATCACACTAAGCCAACCGATGGTAGAATTTTCTACCAAGCTGGAAGAACAAGATCGTTATTTAAGCCAAGAAGAAGCTTACCGTATATCGGGCTTGAGCGAGGCGAAATTTGAGGAATTAAGGAAAATTGCCAACCAGGTCAATCGTGAGTTAACCTATCACGCGAGTAAAAGAAATTTTAAACACCTGGACGGGAAAATTGAGTGTATTTTTGATCGCGGGGAAATAGCTGTAGCTGACGTAACTGGCACCTTCGACGAAAACAGATTCTCGTTTGAAGACACACAAATCTCAAAAGAAGTTCTCCGTCAATGGTATAAAAATAATGACAGTAACTGGTACCAAGAAGTCATTTCAGCAAAAGAACAAACAAAAATAGAGCAGGTATCGGATTGGACGGGGCTGGTAAGTAGTAAACCGCGCCCAATCGAATCACAAGTAAAGGAATTGGTAGCAAAAATGTACCAGGCCGGTGCCAACCAGTGGTTGAATAGAGACCTCTTTGACGCCCCCAAACTTTCCCAGGTACTGGAGGACCTAAAACAATGGAAAACAGAAAAGAACTTGCAGTAATCTTTATGGGATCCACAAAAGACGCAAGCTGGACAGAAGGTATACAAGAGGTTTTTGACGAGTTTAACCTTGCCTACGAAATCAGGGCCTTATCTGCTCATAAAACCCCCAAAAAAGTTCTACAGGCGCTAGAAGAATACGAAAAAAGAGAGGAAAAGATAGTGTACATCGCTGTTGCCGGTAAATCAAATGCCCTGGGGCCCGTTCTATCAGCCAACTCCCGTAGACCAGTAATCAACTGTCCACCACTGGGAAGTTTCAAACAAGACGTGTACTCTTCACTGCGCACGCCCTCCGGCGTACCTTGTTCTACAATCCTGGAACCAAAAAACGCCGCCTTACACGCGATAAAAATCTTTTCGTTGTTCGATAAAGAGTTGAAAGAAAAGCTGGCAAAATGGCAAATACATCAAAGAGAGAAATTGATTGATGAAGACGAACAGCTATCGTCTATTTGATGGGATAATCTCCGGTCACGCAGCCAGTACATAGATTTTCAAGAGGTATCCTTAATGCCTGAGAAATTTCCTCGGTGGTAAGGTACTCAAGAGAGTCTGCTCCGATCTCATCTTGAATATTTTTTACACTCTTTTCATTGGCTAGAAGTTCTTCACTGGACGCCATGTTGATACCTAAATTGCACGGAGAAATAATCGGTGGAGACCCAATTCGAACGTGGACTTCTTCTGCTCCGTTGTTCTTGAGCATCTCTATTAGCTGTTTTGACGTAGTTCCTCTAACTATCGAATCGTCAACTATAGTGATCTTCTTCCCTTCTATGTTTGACTCAATGGGGTTCAGTTTTAACCTAACCGCTCTTTCCCTTGACTCCTGGGTAGGCATGATAAAAGTTCTTCCTACGTAGCGATTCTTCATCATCGCCTCGACAAACTCGATACCACCCGCCTGGGCATAACCCGCAGCAAACGAGCGTCCTGAATCGGGAACAGGCGATACCGAATCAGCCTCGACACCATGATTTTCATACAGAAGCTCTCCAAGCCTACGCCTAATCTTATATACCGATCTCCCCTCGATTTTTGAATCAGGACGAGCAAAGTAAATATACTCGAAAAAACAGTAAGCTGGATCCGACTGGGCCAGCTGATAAGTGTCGATACTTCTATCCCCTAAGATAACGACCTCACCGGGATTAATATCACGAACGAAGGTACCTCCAACCACATCTATGGCCACCGATTCACTGGCGATCATGTAACCGTTATCCAATTTGCCCAGACAAAGCGGGCGTACCCCGTGGGGATCACGAAAGCCGACGACTTGATCGTTGTATATCAATGTCGCTGAATAGGCCCCCCGGACTTTTTTCATGGTCCTCTCTATTGCAGCCAGGAGATCGTGATTAATAAGGTTTTTTACCAGTTTATGGACCAATACCTCGGTATCGGTATCCGTCATAAATACGTGCCCGGCCTTTTCCAACCCCTTCCTCAAGGCTTCAGCGTTAAGTAGGTTGCCATTGTGCCCAAGAGCCAAAAACCCCTGGCTGGTGTTCACGTTGAACGGATGAACTGCTTTTTGGTTAATAGAACCGTAGGTAGGATAGCGGACATGGCCGATCGCTGATTTACCCCTTAGATCCTTGAGGGACTCCTCAGTAAAAACTTCACCTACCAGACCCAGTCCCTTCCTTATATGTTCACGAAATCCGTCGTAGCTGGCTATCCCCGCACCTTCCTGACCCCGGTGCTGGAGGGCGTAGAGTGCGTAATAAGTATCTAAAGCCGCATCACCAGAATCCAATTGAACTCCAACTACTCCACATCTGTCTTGCATAGTGCAAAGATCATCTCTTTCAGAACCCGAAGATTAACAATACTCACGAAACCTGACAAAACACATTAGCAGTTCTGGCTAGATAATATACACAAGAATAGCTGAGCTCCTTTCACTCTGTCAAGCTCTCGACTCCCGTAAACTCAATATTTCTCCCTCCACTCCCTAAACAACACCAATTACTAAGAATATTTGCGGGTTGAATTTCTAGAAAACAATCCGTCGATGTGACAGCAAAACTCAGTAAAAAAATGACTTTGTTTGGCTTGTACGCCGCAGTACTTTACCAATCGTCAAAGGTTTACAATAAATAGGCTTAGAAGATCCTGTACCCCCCCCCCTTATAACACACATTAAATCCAACGGCGACTCCGGATAGGCGGGATTTACTAGTTACTATCTCCCTCCTAACAAGTTGCAAATAATTCCCGAAAGAAGACAATAACAGAAAAGAGGTGATAACAATGTTTGATTCAGTGTGGGACTTTTTACAACAACCGATCTTCACGGTAAGCGGTCAGGAAATATCCATAGTATCCGTCTTCTACTTTCTAGTAATCGTACTAGTATCGGTCGTGCTGGCACGAGTGATCATCCGTATGCTCAGAAAAAGAATATATTCCAAAATGGATATAGAGAAAGGAGCTCAAGGTGCCCTGTCTCGATTGGTAAAGTACGTAGTCATTATTATTGGTGTACTCATTGGCTTGCAGATGCTTGGAGTTAACCTGTCCATATTAGCCTTCCTGGGTGGCTTGCTAGGTATAGGTCTCGGTTTCGGACTCCAGAATATATTTTTGAACTTCGCCTGTGGGCTGATCCTGTTGTTCGAAAAGCCGATCAAGGTTGATGATGTACTGGATATGGATGGAACTTTAGGGACGGTAAAGGACATCGATTTTCGAACATCTCTGCTTAGTACCCCCGATGATGAAACCTTGATCGTCCCCAATTCCAATCTGATAACTAATCAAGTAACTAACTTGACTCACGGAGGAAATACAAGGCTAAGAGTTCACATTCCGATCGGAGTTGCCTACGGTACAAATATAGATAAGGTCAAAGAAGTCCTCCTAGGTATTGTAAAAGGCGAGGAAGAAGTTTTGGCAGACCCACCACCCAAAGTGGTGTTTACAGAACACGGCGATTCCGCCCTCAGTTTCGATTTGGTCGTATGGATAGGATCCCCGACAAGCAAGGTAGGGGTGAAGAATAGTGTTAGGGAGAAAATCGATAAAGCATTCAATAAAGAGGGCATCGAAATGCCATATCCTACTCGGGACGTATACCTCTACTTTGAGGATGGAGAAGACAAAGCCCAACAAGTTAAACAAATGGCGTAAAAACC
>CAZTJJ010000086.1:0-7048 GCA_964614065.1 uncultured Thermotogae bacterium | reverse complement strand
GTGATCTATTATTAGTAGCAATAGTAAAGTACAAAAAATAAAAAGGGAAATCACTTTAAGAGATCACGAACAGGCAGTCGTTTTATTGGGACAGTATAATAAGAATCTCAATTATATTCAAAAGGAGTTTGATGCTCAGATCATAGTCAGGGACGGTATAATTAGCATCGAGGGTTCTGAAAACGAGGTGAAAAAAGTCCGTTCCATTTTTGACGAGCTTATTGACATGATCGAAGCTGGCCAATCGCCTGAATTAAGCGAGGTAAAGAGCTTGATAGAGATGATAAAATCTGGGCAGACCGACAAGTTGGACGGTGTCCTCTCCGATGTAATACAGACTACTTACTGGGGTAAGCAGATAAAACCCAAGTCGTTAAACCAGAAGAGATACATAGAGGCGATAAGGGAAAAGGACATAGTCTTCTGTATTGGTCCTGCCGGTACCGGTAAGACTTATTTAGCAGTGGCCATGGGTGTGGAATACTTAAAGAAAGGGAAGGTGAAACGGATAATTTTGACCAGGCCGGCTGTAGAAGCGGGCGAGGAGTTAGGATTCCTGCCCGGTGACATGCAGGCTAAAGTGAATCCATATCTAAGACCGTTGTACGATGCAATTTACGATATGATGCCCGGAGAGGAGTTCGAACGTTTAAAAGAAGACGGGCGAATCGAAATTGCTCCTCTTGCTTTTATGCGGGGCAGGACGCTTAATAGTTCTTTTGTAATTCTGGATGAAGCGCAGAACACTACGTCAACACAGCTGAAAATGTTTTTGACTAGGTTGGGTTTTGATTCCAAGGCTATTATTACCGGAGATATTACCCAAATTGATCTCAGACATGATAAATCTGGATTGAGTCACGATAGAAAGTTTTTAGAAAAAATTTCGGGTATCGATTTTATCTATCTAGAAAAAACAGATGTTGTCAGACATGATTTGGTAAAAAAGATTATTGAAGCTTATGAAAAAGAGAAAGCAGAAGGATAACTCTGAGGATAACGTCTTGGAGAGAGGATTTTCTGACGTGTTCGAGGGCTCTAAGCCAAAAAAATTCTTTTGGCTTTCCCTTTACATCATTGTAACAGCTTTTTTATTTACGTTTAACTTAGGAACTACCGAACCATTCTTAAGGTTTTTAGGGTGGAAAAGCGCTGTTGCTAATGCGCTTATAGTAATTATCGGTTTAGTGGCTACGGCATCCTATTTATCTATTCGAAAACGTGAGAAATTAAACGATGACAGGCTAATTTTATTTCTTGCTCTTGTCACGTTCTTTATCCTGTTAACTATCAAAGGTTCTTGGCTGGTTTCACTCTATCTTGTTCCCGTCGCTTATGGCGCAGCGTTGTTTGCTATTTTCGCTGACTTCGAAACCGCCATTGCAATTAATGCATTTTTGGCTTTAACTATAGGCGTTCAGCAGGGTATTGCGGGTTCGGTTGGCTTTAGCATTGTAGGTTTTGTCGGTGGTTTAGTGGGGATACTAGAAGCCCGTGATATTAAAAGAAGTTCTGATTTGACCAGGATTGGTTTTTCGGTGGGGTTAGTTAGTGTGGTTCTCGTTTTTGCTTTTCGCTTTCCGTTTCTTTCTACGCCTTTTATCGTTAACCTCGATTGGTACAGTTATGGCTGGGCCGCGCTTAACGGCTTGGTTAGTGCATTGTTTATTGCAGCTACCGTTCCATTTGCAGAAAGGATTACTCAAAAGACCTCACCCATTGGATTGATGGAATTACTGAATCCGTCCCATCCTCTGTTAGAAAGATTACGAGAAGAAACACCGGGAACTTATCATCACAGTCAAAATATCGCCAGTTTGGGAGAAAATGCCGCACGGGCCATTGGTGCAGATCCTTTACTGACCAAGGTTGGGGGCTATTACCATGATATCGGAAAGATGGTAAGACCAGAATTCTTCATTGAAAACCAATCCGGTGACACCAACCCCCATGATGAATTGACACCCTCGATGAGCAAAATCGTGCTTACATCTCATATCAAACAGGGAATTGAAATAGGAAAAACGTATGGTCTTAGAGATGACGTGTTGAGTTTTATTCCCAGTCATCACGGTACCTCTTTGATCAGGTATTTTTACCTTAAGGCCTTAAGGGAACATCGTGAAAATATAGAATTCCCGGAGGGAGATTTCCGCTACGAAGGTGAGCTGCCGATGGACAAGGAAACTTCTATCATTGCCTTAGCTGATCCAGTGGAGGCTGCTTCTCATACTCTGGAAGATATGGGTCAGGATGTGGCAGAGATGGTGGAGGAGCAGATAGATGGAAAAATTGATGATGGCCAGTTGGACTACAGTCCGCTTACCATGGGAGATATTGCAGAGATTAAGTCAGCATTTGTGGAAACACTTCGGGCGATGGATCAGCGACGGGTGCAAAACTACCCAAAGGGCGTCTCGGGAAAGCCGCGAGTTGAAACCTATGGAAAGAACTGAAGCGAAGGAGAGGATTGAAAAACTCCGTAACAAAATTGAAGAACACAACTATCATTATTACGTTCTCGATGACCCCACTATCACCGATAAAGAGTACGATGAGCTTTTAGAGGAACTGGAAAATCTAGAAGAAAGATATCCTGAATTCCAAACCCCCAATTCACCCACCCAAAGAGTAGGAGCAAAACCAGCAGACGAGTTTGAATCCGCGGAACATAGCGAGCCAATGCTTTCCCTGTCCAATGCTTTTCAGGAGAAAGGGGTGTGGGAGTTTGAGGATAGGATTTTTAGAAAGCTTGATGGTGTCGATGAAGTAACGTATATTACCGAACCGAAGTTGGACGGTTTGGCGGTAGAAGTAATTTATCAGGATGGCGAACTTGTCTCAGCATTGACCAGGGGAGATGGATTCACCGGAGAGGTTGTAACTAGGAACATCAAGACGATAAGGAGTATTCCTCTTAGATTGAGGGCTTCCCAGGACGATCTCCCCTCGACCCTGGAAGTTAGGGGTGAGGTTTACATGGGAAAGGAAAGTTTCCAGGAAATGAATCAACGCAGGGGCAAGGAGGGTAAGGATCTGTTTGCTAATCCCAGGAATGCTGCGGCTGGTTCCTTGCGACAGCTTGATCCCTCAGTTACTGCCAATAGGCCTCTTAATGCCTTTTTTTACGATATTGGTGTAGTAGACGGGAAGACAATCAGTACACAAGAAGAACTACTTAACTATCTTCCAAAGGTTGGATTGCGCGTGAACCCACATACCAGGAAGTGTGCCAGTATAGGTGAGACAATTAATTTTTTCGAGGACATTCGCAAGAAACGCGAGGATATTCCTTACGAGATCGATGGAATTGTGATAAAAGTGAATGATTTTTCGATAAGGGAAAAATTGGGGACAAAGACGAGGAGTCCCAGGTGGGCATTGGCTTATAAATTTCCTCCGGAGCGTGCGAGGACAGAGATCCTCGATATCAACATCAGTGTTGGGAGGACTGGGGCATTAACCCCGGTAGCAATCCTTGATCCCGTTGAAGTCAAGGGGGCAACTATTAGCAGGGCGACACTTCATAATCAGGATGAGATAGACGAGAAGGATATTAGAATAGGTGATACGGTAATAATCCAACGGGCTGGAGATGTCATTCCGGAGGTCATCAAACCTGTCAAGCAAGACCGCAATGGTAGCGAGGAGAAATTTAAAATACCCCAAAACTGTCCTGTATGTGGTGAACCGGTTAAGAAGCCCAAGGGCGAAGCGATCCATCGGTGTGTAAATATTTCCTGTCCTGCAAGAATCAAAGAGTCCATCAAACACTATGCGTCTAAGGGCGCTGCCGATATTGATGGTTTGGGAGATAAGATCGTCGAGCAATTGGTGGACAATGATTTAATCAATAGCATTCCCGATTTGTATAAACTGGAAAAGGAGAAAGTTTCGGCCCTGGAAAGAATGGGGGAAAAGTCGGCAAAGAATTTACTCGAAGCACTTGATGAAAGTAAGGAAATTTCGTTCTCTCGGTTGATATTCGCCCTGGGTATACGCCATGTTGGTGAACATCTTGCTCGAGTGCTGGCGGGCGAGTTTACTGGTCTTGAAAGCCTGAAGGAGGCTACTGCAGAAGAGCTTGTGTCGATTAAGGAGATAGGGCCGGAAGTGGCGGAAAGTATAACTAATTTTTTCTCAAACGACAAGAACATACAGCTATTGCATGAGCTTCAGAGAGTAGGAGTTACCTATCGGTTACCTGAACAAACTGGTCACGATCTCCTTAGTGGAAAGAAATTCGTATTTACCGGAAAACTGGATAATTATACGCGGAGTGAAGCTCAAAAAAGAGTTGAAGAACTGGGCGGGCGTGCCACTTCTTCAGTCAGTGCGCAGACTGATTATTTAGTTTTGGGAGACAACCCAGGTTCAAAATACGAGCGAGCGAAAGACCTGGATGTGGAGATAATTGACGAGGAAGAGTTTGTGCAGATTATCCAGCGTGGATAAATCTCTGCCTACCTTGTGAAAATGTTGTTAATCCGTTTCTAGACACTGGCGAGCCTAAATACGGACAGATTCCTGGCAAGATTCTCCGTTTTGATCAGGTTTTTTGCAATTTTTGTTGGGTGTTTACGTCCAGGCTTTGATTGAAAGTAATGGAAAAAATAAAACCGACCAGGTTCCTTTCCTAGGATTTAACACCTGATCGGTTAGGTTTTTTAGCTAGAACTAGCAGATCTCTATTAATTATTTATGCCATAAAATGAGATTTTTTTCAAGCTGAATTGAACATACGTCATTCAACGGGGTTATGTGTGGGTTGTACCCGAAGTGATTGATTCTTACACGTGCTGGAGAAAAATTACTGCTTAGGTTGTAATGTGTGTTATCTTCTACTAAAATCAGGACGTTAAAATACCTCCCTCGTACTTGAAATAATTAATAGTTCGACCCTGAAATGGATTTTGTGTAAAAGAGGGTATCTAATGAAAAGTAAAGCTAGAGAACGATCTCGAGTATTGATATGTAGTGCCTGGCCGTATGCCTCTGGAGTACCCCACTTGGGGAATATCCAGACGTCGCTTCTATCGGGAGGGGTTTTTTCGAGATATTATAAGTTAAAGGGTTACGAAGTATTACATGTTTCCGGATCTGATGCGCACGGTACACGTATCGAATACGAAGCCGATAGGCTGGGAGTGACCCCACAGGAACTCGCCCAGGAGACTCACGAAAAAATAGTTGAAATCTTGGATACTTTTGCTGTCGATATTGATAATTATACGATTACCACAAATCCTACCCACTCAAAATTTATTCAAGAAATTCATAGACAGATGGACGAAAACGGCTATATATTTGAGAAGGAAGAAGAACGAGCATACTGCCACGATTGCCAAAAGTTCTTGGCGGATCGATTTATCGAGGGCACATGTCCGAAATGTGGAGCCAAAGAAGCTCACGGGAATCAGTGTGACGCTTGCGGTGCCCTACTTGAACCAGAAGAATTACTTGAACCCCGTTGTGCTGTCTGCGGGGGAACAAATATTGAATTTAGAGCTACTAAGCATTGGTATCTCGACTTGAAGAAACTGGAGCCCGAGCTGGAAGAATATGTAAGAGATAATTACGATTATTGGCAAGATAACGTAAGAAGATTTACCCAGCAGATGTTAAAGGATGGATTGGAGCCAAGGGCCATTACCAGAGATATAAAATGGGGGATACCAGCACCGTTTACTGGTGCAGAAGACAAGGTAATTTACGTTTGGGCAGAAGCCGCTTTAGGTTACGTGTCAGCTACGATCGAGTTTTTCAAAAAGAAGGACGAGATAGAAAAGTGGAAAGACTATTGGTTTTCTGAAGATACTTTCCAGATATATACACATGCAAAGGACAACATACCTTTCCATACCCTACTATTTCCAGGTCAACTGATTGCCTCTGGGAAGGATTATCATTTACCCGATCAAATTAGTGCTGGAGAATACCTGAATTGGGTAGGAGGCAAGTCTTTTTCAAAAAGTAAGGGCGTGGGGCTATTTGCTGACGACGCAACTGACATAATGGACCCTGTATATTGGCGGTTTTATTTAATGTTTAGGAGGCCTGAAAAAAAGGACGTGGAATTTTCTTGGAAAGAACTCGATAAAATCGTCAATAAAATTTTTATCGATAACATAAGTAACTTCATCAATAGAGTCAGCTCCTTTGCTTATTCACAGTTTGACGGAGTGATACCTGAAGGGCAAATTGATGAGGATATCGCTAAGCGGATCGAAAAAGCTGTTGGGAGTGTGGAGAGGTTAATAGAAAACGGTAGCCTCTCTGGTGCTTTGAGGGAAATATGCGACTTAAGTAACTTTGGGAACCGTTACTTTCAGGAGAACCGACCTTGGGATACCAGGGATAAGGCAGTAGTAAGATCTAGTTTATACATGGCAAAGGCTATGGGTATTATGCTAGAGCCATTCGTTCCGTCTTTCTCCGAAGAGGTTTACGAAATCTTTGATGTTCAGGACGTGAACTGGAGTTTTATCTATGATACTCCTCGAGGAAAGATCAACGAGCCACAACCATTGTTGGTAAAACAGGACATAGAAAGAATGAAAGGTGAATACGATAAGATAGTTTCAAAGAGATCAAGAAAACAAGAGGAGGGTAAAGACATGAGTGGTGAACAGGTATCCTTTGATGATTTTAGCGCTATGGATATTCGGGTGGGGAGAATAGATCAAGTGGAATTGTTGCCCAGCGCGGACAAACTCTACAAGTTGAGTGTCGACGTTGGGGATGGCCAGCTGACCACTATTTCCGGGTTAAAAAAACACTATTCCCCTGAAGAGTTAGACGGTAAGCGGGTAATTGTTTTGACAAATTTGCAGCCAGCTACTATACATGGAGAGAAGTCGGAGTGTATGTTGTTAGCAGCCGAAGGGGACCAGCTTTCTTTGCTAACTACGGATAAGGATGTTAAACCGGGGTCAAATATAGCTTAAGGCAGATTAACCGGTTATAGTGGCTTGAAAAGTAGTATGGGAGTAAATTAATATCTTGTGGAGGAAATAATGTACGCAATTATAAAAACTGGCGGAAAACA
>CAZTJJ010000085.1:0-7056 GCA_964614065.1 uncultured Thermotogae bacterium | reverse complement strand
TCTAACTGATCCACTAAATCACTTACTATCGAAACGGTTGTGCAAACGTTTCGATTTCTTTATACCAGAAAGATTAGAATAAATCAAGTGAAAGAATAGAGCCCAATGCCGAATACACATTGACCAATTAGAATGATAGAGCAAAGAGGTTCCCTCGCGCTTGCCCTATCATTCTTGCAACTAAAAGAACTGTACCGGACAGGCAAAGCAGTAATGTCCAGAAATCCGGAAAGAAGCTTAATCCAAGTGAAATACCTCTTTCATTTCGGCCCACCACTCGCCCTCTTCCCTAGACTCTAACGGTTCCTGTAAAGGCTTTACCGTATCCCACCAGTCCTGGGTAATCGGATCATCTGCCATCTTGCTCATATCCTTTTCAAAATCATCACCGATATATTCGAAATACGCAAAGAGGTAACCATTCCGGCAAAAAATTGAGTAATTCCGTATATTACATTCTCGAATTGTTTCCAGCACACCAGGCCATACGTTTTTATGATACTCGATATATTCTTCTACTTTGTCTGGTTTTACCTTAATTATCTGACCGTGTCGTTCCATGTTTTCACTCCAATTTATTTCATAATCCGTTCTTTGAGTGTATTGGTCATCAATTTATACAACCAAATTTCTGGAAGTGCAGTCCCCTACACTGTTAACCTATGCAAAGCCTTCACTGCGTATTACAATATCAAGTTAACAAGGTTCCTTGAGGCCAATTTATATGGGAGAGAGCTTTTAAGTCAAATACCCCATGACCTTCAGTTACTCCTGATCCTGGGGATAGATCATTTGTCTACTCCAAGAAGCTTTTGGAAATCGCGGGCAATCAAACAGACATCTGCTTGATGCTTCAACCTACTCACTTACTAATCGACTAAAATCCGTAACAAGCAAATCAAATGAACTATAAAACTGTGTGAGCAATAAACCATCGATCCTTGAGGAACAAGACTTCCAAGTTCTCTAACAACCGGACATTTTGAGGTTAAAAAGAGGGAAATCGGGCCCAGATTAAGCCTTTCACAGAGCGAATAGATTGATGATGGGCCCAGATTTCCTTGTAACGTTGGATCAAGATTAATGCAGAGCAGATTTAAGTCAGTTTTACCACCCAGGGAGCTCCAAGTTACCCCATAGAGATTCAAGTTGATAATTCTCTTCCGTCACAAGTATACCCTTAGTCTGCACCCATGGATGGCCATGCCCGGATGCTACAACGGGAGCTGGTGCCCACATTTCGTCATTCGCCCAGATATCGACTCCGTGATGCTCTTCTCCAACAATGTCTAGATCCTCCATAGTTAGGACATCTCCCGGTTGCGGAAGAGCTCCTTCCCCTTCATCCAAAATCACTCGGAGGAAGTGCACGGCTAGTGGTGTGTAAAAGGCCGCTGGTTGGTCTAGAGCAACATTCACTTTTCCTTCACCAATTGCCTCCAGTACAGCAGGCATAGCGTCAACTGTGGCAACAAAAATCTCTGAGGGATCTTGACCAAGAGCTTCTGCAGCTCCAACGGCACCCATTGCCATGGCCCCATTTCCCCCGTAGATCGCGTCTATTTCATGAGCTCTCAATACCTGTTGAGCTTTAGTCTTTCCTTCAGCTCTGTCCCAATTTCCGACAACTGTGAAGACTTCAACATCAGGATACTCTTCGATGACTGCTGCGAAGCCGTCGTGTCTATCGTTACCTGTGGCACTTCCTATGGTTCCCCTGACTTCCAAGATACTACCCTTTACTTCACCAACTGGTTCAACCTCGTCTCTAAGGTAGTTTACTATCTCTTTTCCCAAAGTTTCTGAAGCGTTAATTCCTGAAAAACCGACGTAGATAGAAACTTCCGGAGAATAAATGTCTACATTTGCGGTTACAACTGGTACCCCGTGTTCTTTCGCGTATTCCACTGCAGGTATAACTGCTGTTGATTCAACCGCAGCCACTACAATTCCGTCAGCACCCATATCCACGAGCCGTCTGATCTGGGTTAGCTGTAATGACGGGTCATTCTTAGCCTCCAGTACAGTTGCCTTAATTCCATGGTCTTCACAATACCACTTGAATGAATTGGCAAACAGAGCTTCCCAAACATTTACCACCCTATGAGCCACCAGTCCAAAATGCAATTCTTGTTCTTCTTCTGCAGCCCCAACAAATACACCACTCGCAACTAGACTAATAGTTAGCACTACTAGCAGTAGAACAACCGGTCTGTTAATGTTTCGAAAATTCATTTGAACCTCCTGTAAAAGTATGATTACTTACCATCATTACGCTACAGTACATACCGAAAGCCCTTTATCACCTCCAAATCTGGAATTATGATAAAATATCCTCTATCTCGTTTCTGCTGGTTTCCTCCCGCTTTAATTCAGCAACTTTCTCACCATGTTTTAGAACAACGAACTTGTCGGCAATCGGGTAAACATGGCTTATGTTATGGGTTATAAAGATTATGCCCACTTCTTCAGACTGCACTAATTGATCTACGTACCTTAACACTTGCTTCCTCCCCTTTGCCGAGAGTGCAGTGGTAGGTTCATCTAAAATCACGAGATCCGAATTAAAGTGCATAGCTCGTGCCAGGGCAACCCCCTGCCGTTCTCCTCCAGAGCAAAACCTCACCAGCTGATCAGCAGAATCGATATCTAATCCCAACTCTTGCGTACGCTGTAATGCCTCTGATCTCATTCGTTTATTGTCCAATATTTTGAGCGGACCAAAGGATTTAGTATATTCTCTGCCCAAAAAAACGTTCTGGGCCACACTCCTCTGTCCAACAACTGTCTGATCTTGATGCACAGTTGCAATTCCCAGATCCAAAGCATCTCTTGCTGAGCGGAACGTTACTTTGTCCCCATTGAATATGATATCTCCTTTGTCCGGGTGTATTACCCCAGAGAGAATTTTTATTAGTGTAGATTTCCCCGCTCCATTATCTCCCACCAAAGCAACTACCTCGGATTTATCGGCCATAAAATCTATCCCTTTTAAGGCGTGAACTTCACCAAACCACTTGTGAATGTTCAACATCCTTACCAAATTAGTAGACACTAACCACACCTCCTCTATCTCTATTGTAGTTACTTTACGGGGCTCAAAATTTTATCCCTCAGTTTTTCCCTAGTCCTGTTGACCAGAATTGCCAAAATAACAAGTATGCCCGTAAAAATTCCCTGCCACGAAGGGTCTATTCCCATCATAGTTAGCCCAGCATCGATGCAACCCAGTAAAAGCACGCCCCCCAATATTCCCTGAATCTTTCCGGACCCACCCTGCAAACTAACGCCTCCTAGCACAGCACCAGCGAAAGCTGTAAACACCGTTCCTTCAGCTAGATTGGAGGTAGCAACACTCATGTAGCCCGTATACAACAATCCAGCCAAGCCGGCTAGGACACCTCCAAGAATATACGTGATCATGATGACTGCACCTACGTTTATACCGCACCGTCTAGCCGCTTCCTGGTTTCCCCCTACCGCAAATATATTGCTACCCAACCTTGACTTACTCAAAAAAAATGCCAATAGAACCGCGATTAGGAGGAACAATGGTATAGAAATATATATCCCCAAAACCCTGCTGCCCCCAGGGGCAAGGTAGACAGATGGTAGCCTCAATACTGAGCCTTGACGTATGGCAGTTGTACCCCAGTAGAAGCCAATGTAAGTTCCAAGGGTGACCAAAAAAGGATTGAGCTTTACTCTACCAACCAAAAAACCATTAACCGCTCCCGCAACGCCACCTATCACCGTTATTAAAATAATTCCCACAAATCCAGGCATCCAAGCTGGAAAATTAATTATTAAAACAGCTGATGCCATTGCGGAGAACCCAGCTATTTGGCCAATGGAGAGATCAAAATTCCCACTGATCAGCACCAGACCCTCAGCAACTGTTAGCAGACCAATCATCGTGCTTACGTAGAGGATAAAGTGAATATTTTGCAATGTGAGAAACGACTGAGGAACCAAGATTCCGAAAATAATGAACGTTGCAAACAGGATAACCCAAATCATATTATCTACTAACAGAAGCTTTAGCTTTTGAAATTTTGGCAACATTTCCACCCCTTATATGTATATGCAACCCCGCGTTACCGGTACGAACGTACAAAGAGAAATTGCAATCACCTTTAACCAAGCACAATTCGCTTTTTAGTTCTACTGCGGTATTAACCAGTTACTTCCAGACGCTCAACACGTGTACGGAGGTTTTCTTTAGAGAATTGAAATAGCTCAATACGCGCCAAATTCATTGCCGGCTCTGTAGAGAGATACGACATTTTCAGGCGGTGTACCTGCTTGAATATTATGTGGTTGAGTAAAAACGAAACCTCCACCGGATTTAAAAATCTTCACGCACTTCTTAGCGTAATTAAATACCTCCATCTCTGACTTCTGTGGTAATACATGCTGAGGATCCACAGCACCTCCCCAGAAAGTCAGATAGTTACCAAATTCACGTTTTAGATACTCAGGAGTCATATTTGCAGTACCAAGCTGCACGGGATTAAGAATATTAACTCCAGCATCTATCAATTCGGGTATGTATTCAGTTATTGCCCCATCCGAATGGAATATAACGTAGTAGTCAGTGTTGGCGTATACAAAGTCGTAAAACTCTTTTATATACGGAATAAACATCTCTTTGACCGTGGCTGGTGAATATATACCCGCCTGATTGCCCCCTAGGTCGTTATACATAATTACTGCATCGATATTGTGACCAGCGACTTCGTTTAATATCTTAACTCTCTCTTTCCAAACATGATTGAGTTTGTCAAGCAGTGCATGGACGACCGGCTTATTGGCAACACTATCTCGGTAGAACTTTGCATTCCCCATTAAGGGACCTGCTATATCGGTCCAACCACCCACGATATCGGCGACGATGAACTTATCTGTCTCTTCCCTAAGCTTTTTTGATTCATCCCGATACCACTCTTTCTCCTCTTCATCCATTATACCGTACTCAAAGTCATCAATGTCCTTTACAGTCTCAGCATCTTGCAAAGGAGATTTCACATAATCAAAGTAGTAACCATTTGGCGGAAGCTTATAGACAAAGCCACCAGTCTCCCTAATTATTGTACCATTTTCCTTAATCTCTATTTTTGGAGGTGAAAAATCTTTAGTAATCTTTACGGGAACATTCCCGTGGGGAGTAGTCCAATCTTTCCATCCTTTATCTCGTCGTATTCCATCGAAATCTCTCAGCCCGTACAGCGGAGCCACATCAGTGTTAAAAAGGTCACTTATTTCTTGATCAACGTAAACGAAAAACTGTTGAGTATCCGCGATTTTTACCTCCCTATTTACAGCGCACTCTTCCAGGAGTTCATGATAGGCATCAGCGTATATAGTAGAAATAGCTGTTCCTCCCAAATCAATCGGTACTCGATCAAGGTCTTCTCTTTCAATCGAAGCAATTACCCTTTCTCTAGATTCCATTATTACCTCCTAAGTAATGTGGAGATAGGATTGATAATCTCCAGAAAAGTCGCAATTTAAACTCGCTTTTCGTTGCACAAGTGTATACATCGCTCGGTTTCTAAGTGATCCGTTGGCTATCTTGACCCCTGGTTGTCAGATCATGAACGGACGCGCGAATTATAAGTTCAGTTTCCAGCCTCACAACACGATATCCTCTTGTTTGTCCAGCATTCAACCTGTCAAAAAGCAACTGCCCGGCCCGGTAACCCATCTCATAAGGTTGTTGATTTACCACAGTTAAAGGGGGATCTAAGGTTTCTGCCCAACCTACATCGTCGTATCCCACCAGGGAAATGTCTTTTGGACAACTTAAACCTGCCTCCTTAATCGCTTTAAGCGCGCCGAAATTTGCCATGATATTAGTCGAAAAGAGTGCCGTAGGGGGATTCTCCAATTTTAGTAACTCTTGCGCCGCTAGTTGCCCGCCTTTGAGTTTGTAATCGCTATTTGCGATAAGCTGCGGATCGAGCTCGTTATCCGTTTCTTCCAGTGCATCTTTATAGCCAGCAAATCTGTCCTCCCTGGTTGTAATATACTTAGGCCCCAAGACTATGCCTATTCTTTGGTGACCTTTTAGCAAAAGGTAATTCGTAGCCTTGTAAGCCCCTTCATAGTTATTAGAAGTAACAAAATCAGAGTCAACAGACTTGACTTTCCGATCCAGGAACACAAATGGAATACCTTGTTCTTTAAGCAAATCAAACTTTGAGTCATTTTTACCTGTAGGGGCAATAACCACCCCATCAACCCGTTGTTCGATTAGACTGTTAATCTGTTCTCGTTCCTTTTCTAAGACCTCATCGGTATTAGAAACAATTACGTTATAACCTTTTTCTGAGGCTATGTCCTCCAGACCGCGAGATAAATATGGTGAAAACATATTCGTAATATCAGAGACTATCAGACCGATGGTGAATGTTTTTTGTGTTTTTAGGCTACGAGCAATGGCGTTGGGAGAATGGTAATTAAGCTCTTTCATGGCCGCTTGAACTTTTTGCGTTAACTCTGGGCTTACGTAACGGGTTCCGTTGATGACGTGAGAAACGGTGGACTTGGAAACGTCAGCTTCCCTCGCTACGTCTTCTATAGTAGCCATATAGCTCCCCAGGTTTGATCTAACTGATCCACTAAATCACTTACTATCGAAACGGTTGTGCAAACGTTTCGATAAGTGATCACATGTTTTATAACAGAGATTTTCCGAAATGTCAAGGCTAAAATTTAAGGCATCTACGGAGCTGAGAATACACCCATAAACGTCGGGACAAAAAAGGCAGGCCATTGCTTAATTTTAACCTCAATGTCTTGTACTATCTAATAACCCTATATTCTATTGACCCGCGGAAAGGATGCTATTGTAAACACAACGAGGATTCACCAGAGGAAAGATGGTTCTGACTAGTTGATTAGTTGATAGATAAGCTAATAGTCTTGTTGTATCGAGAGTTTTTGGGAGCTGACGGTTAGAGCAAAACGTTGTGTTTAAGGTCAATCAAAACGATTAACTATTCAACTCATCGTACAATTCGCGCTTTGATTCCCCCCTAATGTTCGCCAGCT
>CAZTJJ010000084.1:0-7304 GCA_964614065.1 uncultured Thermotogae bacterium | reverse complement strand
TGCTCTTAAGTATGTTAACATATCCCACGAAAACGGATTGCCCTGGTTTCCTTTGATTCCCCTTGACGCTTTATTGATGTTTCGTTTGGATTAATTTAGATAGACGACTTTTTTGAATGATTGAGGGCTTACCAGAAAATCTCTCCGGCAAACTGGAATTTCCAGCTTGGTGTTTCAGGTTGAAACGTTAGTATGGTTTCTATATCGAGATCCTCGGCAACTGGGGCGATGGCCTTTAGCTTTAATTTCTCCCAGCCAAAAAGCTGATCGCCTTCATTTGACCCAAAATCAGTGGATATTCGCCACCGACCCGGGGCTTGGTAGCCAGCGTAAAACGGCCCGGATAAGCTGACCTCGTTTAACGAATGGTTTGTGTGTTTGAGATTGGTCTTAATGTGCACTTGTATTTCATTTGGAAACGTATTACGCAAGCTGATCCCAGTCAATGACCAACCTTCAATCACATCTGACCTATCGTTTGATACGAGTGCACCACGTAATCTCAGACAGTCAAACAATTCCGATCGGTAAAAGAGACTGGGTTTTACCGTCTTGGTTTCTGGAGTTAAGGTCGTTTCGACCTCCAGATAGATACCGTAAAACAATGGCACTTCGCCGACATCCACTACAAATTCGTCAAACCCCTTATTATCGAAGCTTAAGTCAGTGTATACAGATAGGCCACAATCTACCCAGCTATACCTTGATAGAAATGTGGTTTCATCAAACTTCGGCTCCGGCCCGCTGAATAAAGCCTTTCCGGTAAATGACATGTTCTCCCAATTCCATTTTGCCTGAAGTTCGTGATATATATCTTCTGAGTCTTGATCTAGATTAAATGTGTAATTGTAATCTATCTCTCCGTAGTAGAAATCCGCTTCCGTTTTCCAGTAGTTGAATTGATCCTTTTGGTTGGGGTCGAAATCCAGGGTCATGTCAAGGCCGAGACCAGTCAGAGGTATTTCCGCTTGCAATTTTAGCGAAGACATTTCGTCCATTGACCAACCTGCGTTTGCTCTTAACTCCAGGAGGTTATATCGGTAAATACCGAGTAGGTAGGTACGAAAGTCTGAAAACGGGTCGTCCGTGCTTTCTTCAAATGTCGCGGAAGTACCGAGGTATCCAGAGAAAGAAACCGGGGGTGCGGTCTCAGGTATTACGTCTATTCTGATAGAGGAAATATTAAATCCTCCTTCTTTATCCTTCACGGAATAGGTAATTGAGTCCATACCTTTGAAACCGGGATCCGGGATGTACTGAACTTCTACGAATACCTCGTGAGGAGATTTGTAAAATTGGACTAAATGAACGTCTCCGATTAGTTTTCCATTGGAGGGGCCACTTAGTATCTCAAACTCGACGGGGTGGAGGTAAGGCTTCATCGGATCGATATCTTTGTCGGTTGCGGACAATTTCACACTCACGGGGGTTCCTTCCCTGGTGGTTAAGAGTTCTTTTTCGGGGATGGGTGGATCGTTAACCTGGTTGACCTCTATGGTTACTCTTGCCTGGGAGCTACCCTCACCAATATTTGTAATTTCATAGACAAAGGAATCAGTTCCGTAAAAATTGGTCGTTGGCTCGTATTTGATCGTTGTTTCGTTATTGATTGAAACAGCACCCTCATCCGGTTCGTCAACGATCTTGATCTTTCTGTTTTCGGGGTCAGTTGCCACGTTTTCATCGTTATCCAGTACTGCGATCACTATATAGGAATCCTCGTCTACCTGGACGTAGTCGTCATTTGCTGTAGGGGCAGCGGCAAAACCGCCGAAGCCGCTGAGAAATAAGGATGCAACCAAAAGAAACAAAACGATACAAGCATTCTTATGTTCAGATGTACAACTATCACTACGATGAAACATTCTTAGCACCTATTTTTGCTATCCGTTGTATTTTTGAATGATAAATTGGGGGAACTTACGCTAGAAGCCTCCTTTGTCTGATCAAGACTATCTACCGTGCGGCAATGTTTAGAGAAATTATATGTGGTTTCGTTTTCAAGTCAAGTAACTACATACTGAGTTCATCATTGTGTCACCAACGAGTCGGCAAAGGGAGTTACAATCTTTTGGGTACCAGTAAAATTGTCCGGGGCACCCAACTTCCAAATTGCCCGATCAAGGTGATAATTCGGGGAATGATTTTTTGTGTGGCAAAAGGAACAAGAAGATAAATCAAACAAAACGGTGTATAATAAGGTCTAGGTTATGTTTCTCAAGATGTGGATGGTTGTAGCCCTTTGGAGTTGGTAGGAGAGTCGTATAGTCCAATAACAGGAGGCGATGGTGACTAATACCTGTAAGATTATCGTTTTAGGTATGTTGTTTCTGGTGCTGGCGGGTGTAGGGTTAAGTTTTACCGGCGAAGTGGTGAAGACTTGATTGATATGTCCTACTCTGGCGCCATAAAGCAGCGTAGCTGGAATCAGCTTCAGGTTAAAGCATCCGGTTCCCAAATCAGTCTCTATGTAAATGGAGTGCTCTTAGACACCATAGTGAATGAAGCTTTATGTGAAGGGAAAGTCGCGGTTTTAGCAGAAACAGAAGCTGAACAAGATCACATAAAAGTTCTTTTTGATAATCTTGCAATCGAGAGGTTGGAATAAGGAGGTTTTCAAATGTTTAAACTAACGAAGCTGTTACATGTTGCCGGATTGGGCATCCTTCTTTTGACTCTTGTACTGCTGTTGACTGGATGTTTTGATATACACCAAGTAATTTGGCTCGGAACCGAGGTGGAAGATAGCTCTATGAGGGTTACATTTACTACCACTTCCGAAGAGATCTTCCAAATGCTTAAGGCCACATTCCTTGCTGATACTGAACTAGAGGAAGGGGCAGTTAGTTTCGAAGTAGTTGAACCGGAAACTTCGGAAGGAGAGACGGAGTATAAGACCATCGTGGTAAGTTCGGCGGACGAAGAGACCATCTTTATTGCTCCTTACGATGGAGGAAGGGCCTATGAATTCAGTCTACTCTCTGATGAAGAGGAGAGCTCGCTCACCGATGAAACCCGAGCGTTGTTTGAAGGACACACTTTTCACGTCGAACTGCATTTTCCGCAACAAATATCCGAAGCCTGGTGGGGAAGGATAGATGTCGACGAGAAAAGGTATGTTGACGAGGATCTAATCAAAGGTAAGGTTTTTTCCTTCAAAACGGATTTCTTAAATGTTTATACCGAAGATTTTTCCTATCTAACCGTTTTAAGTGGAGGATAGTGGACTGAATTCGAATCAGTAAGTGTCTTACTGCTTTAAGAACCTTGTATCATCATATATGATAAAACTAGCTGGTTTAGGGTTTATCGAAGTGCTATTACCTTGAGGAGGAAAATATGATTACAAACGAGGTTTTGGAAGCGATACGCGACAGACAAATGGTGTTTAAGTTTAAGGACGAGCCCCTCGAAGATGAACAGGTTGAAGCCGTTTTACGTGCTGGCAGCTGGACGGAAAGTTATGGAAACTGTGAGCCACGGCAGTTTTTGGTGATTGATGAAGCCGAAACCAAGAAAAAGTTATCGGAACTTACCAATCGGTTAACGAGTTTTACAGCGGGGATCGAGAATGCTCCCGTTACTATTGCTATAGCTGTCACTGGCTGTGGGTCCAGTCACTATATCGAGGAGGGAGCGGGAGCCGCACATAACATGGCTCTTGCGGCGCATAGCCTTGGCCTGGGTTCATATTGGATAGACGTGTACGATCTTGAGGATAGAGAAGGCTCCGTGGAGGCTGAGGCTAAAAGTATGCTTGGCATTCCTGAGGACATCCGGTTGGCTTACCTTTTGCCACTGGGAAAGCCCGATCAGGAAAGAGATGTAAGCAGAGCGCGCCTGGACGACTTAGTGCATTATAACAGGTTCGGGAGTGGGTAGATTGGCTTAAGTCCTTGTTCGCTGGTTTTGAGAGATGCACCTGCGCTGTAGGGTCGGATCGCGGACTTTTATCCACTTATTACCGAAGGTAATCGATGTTTGTTTTGGCTAATTCAATGTGTATTCGGAATTTGTCTCCGTACTTGTAGTAAACTATCAAGGGGACTTTCAGTTTCTTTGGCATGAATACGGATATGGTTTCCGTCCCGTATTCTTTTTCAGTTTCTAAATGATATTTACTGATCTTGATTTCTCTTCCATTGATTTTGAAAGCCTTTTCCCCCACGATAGAGGCTTCCTGGATCACTGAAGCAAAAGATATGGGTTGATCTAGGCTTAACGTCTTCGTTTGTGTCTCCCCGAAAGCGGGAAGCCTATTCAAGTTTCCAGTGTTGTTAACTGAAACCGTATACGAATTCTCGTTAACTTCCACCACTTTGTAAGTGGCGGTACCAACCAACTGCCCCAGAGGGGAGGTACCTTCTACGTTATATACAACGGTTGCGTCCCGACAGGGAAAAGTTTGTGTTTCGGTTTCGTTGTTGGTTGTAGCGGATATAGAAGTTACGGAAGCCAGGAAAACAACCGTTATTATTCCGACTAGAGCGCCGACTGTAAGCTTCGGCGTTTTGTGATTTTGATTGATCATTGTATTTAATTGTAATGATTTCTTTGGTACAAATACATTTGCCTTAGATCAGCGTATTCATACCTCTGTTGCCCGAAACAACGAATTGATCTTGCTGCTTGTGGACATACTACAAATATCGGCAACGGTTTGGTGTGTCACGTAAACCTTTTGATTACCTTCCTGCGGAAATTCCTATTCAATACTGCTGCCAGCAGGAGCACCACTCCCACGATGCCCTGGAACCACTTCGATTCGATGCCCATCTGGATTACACCCGTATTTATGTAGCGAAGGAGGAATGTGCCCACAAGAGCTCCCTCAACGGATCCAACCCCACCGGTCAGGGAGGCTCCACCGATTACAGCCGCGGCAATCATGTACAGTTCAAGTCCTGTTGCTGTATTGGTCATGGTTGCACCCGAAGAGGTCGCTGAAACGACTCCTGCGAACCCGGCCAGAGTGGAAGTCAGTATAAATAGAACCAGCTTGGTTCGCTTGGGCTTTGCTCCTCGGGCCAGAGCCGCCTCGTAATTACCTCCGGCTGCAAATATGGTATTTCCAAACGGCATTCTCTCCAAGATTATCCACAGGATAACGAAAATGCCTACAAGAAAAAGAAACTTTGAGTAAAACCAACCACCGGCTAACCTTACTCCGAAGATGTTGTCAAAGTAACGTATTGCGTCGCCGGGAGCTGTAGGGGAATATTGCCAGAGTGAGTTTACTACAGACCTCCAGAACCACATACCGGCCAGAGTTGTAATGAAGGATGGAATTCTAAGGCGGAGTGTAACGGTACCGTGTATAAACCCGATTAACGAACAAGCGGCAATTATGATAATGAAGGATACGAGGGGATGAAAACCCATCTGGAATAGTTTAAATATTCCACAAGCACCCAATGCATAAACCGAACCTACGGATAGGTCAAATTCACCCGCAATCATCAGCATAGCAACCGGCAGGGCGACGATTGCCCAATTTACGCCAAGGTCAAGGATAGAGCCCCTTACAATAGATTTGTTAAAAAGTATGCCCCCTACCTGCCAGTAGAAGAAAGCGAGGACGAAAACTAAAGAAAGAAAACTGCTCAAAGCCTTCCAGGTAAATAAAGCCCTTCCCGTTGAACTAACACCATTTGTTAATCTGTTCACTGCATCTCCCTCGTTTGTAAGTATGATTGATTACGGTACGATATGTTCCAGGTCTCCTTCCGCTTCAATATCCCCAATTATTGCGGTTTCCACTTCTTCTTGTGTAACGTTCTCTTTGTCTTGGTCGATGATTTTCTTTCCGTTCCGCAGAACCACGATCCTGTCACTAACAGGGTATACCTCCTGAATTGCGTGAGATATCAAAATTGCGGAGAGGTTATTTTGTTTTAGCTCTGTGATATATTGATAAACTTTTTTGGACTCCTTGATAGATAAGTTGTTTGTTGGTTCGTCCAAAATGATCAAGTCAAAATTGAAATGTAGGGCTCTAGCTATGGCGATACCCTGTCTCTGCCCTCCTGAAAGCTCCTTTACTTCCACGTCGGGAGATCTAATCTCCAGCCCCATATCCTTTAATCCATCTAATGATTCTTTGCCCATTTGTTTGACGTCTAGCAATCCGACTGAATTTTTTGGCTCCCTTCCCAAAAAGAAGTTTCTCTTGATATCCATTTCCTCTACTAGTGCCTGATCTTGTTGAATAGATTCAATGCCTGCTTGGAGGCTTTCTTGTGGAGAGGAAAAATTTTGCTCTTTGCCCTTAAAATACATCTTGCCTTTGGTAGGAGGAAAAATGCCACAGATAACTTTGATTAACGTGGATTTACCGGCACCATTATCCCCGACCAGGCCGACTACTTCAGCTTGACCCACGTTGAAGTCGACGCCTTCTAGGGCGTGGACCTTGCCAAAATACTTATGGATGTTTTCACAGCGTAGAAGGTGGTCGTTTGACATTATAGCTCACTATCCCTTGGATTACTCTCTGCTCTTTGCCTTGTCTTATACTCGGCTAAACAGCAAGCGAAATACTACGTCTAACTTTGATATCATTTTGGTTTAAAAGAAGGCAGAATCGACGGGTCTCCAGTCGACCCTGCCCTATTCTGTCCCTTATCAAGGCTTAAAAATAGTTACCCGATGATCTTTGGAAATGCAAGCGCGATCTCAATATCCTCTTTGTCGATTTGTTTTCCTCCCGTATAGATATCGTAAACGGTCATATTAAACATTTCGTGGAAGTAAGCTTCTACAACCGGGTAAAAACCCTGCAAGAAAGGTTGTTGGTCGACAGTTGCGTCAATGTATCCTGCGTCTATACCTTCTACCAGCTTCTGGATTAAATCATGGCCCACTACTACTAGATCATTGGGATCCATGCCCAGTTCTTTCATGGCCAAGTAAGTTCCGCCACAGGTTTGTGTCGCTAGCACTAACGTAGCGTTCGGGTGGCTTTTGATGGCGCTCATTGCCCTGGGTTTTTGACCTGTTGGGTTCATTACAGTTTCGTATTCGTAGACCTGTTTCTTCACATCTACGCCCTTATCTCTAAGAAAATCCTTGAATCCTTTAATTCTTTCCTGACACCATCCAGCACCCGGGGCACCTTCGGGCATCAGAATCTGAATTGTTGCTGGATCAGGATCGTATCCCATAGTTTCCGGATAGTACTTTTCCCAAACTGCCTTGGCCATCTTATAAGCTGCGTCGTAGCCTTCCTGGCCTATGTAAGCACTCCGGGCATTCTGAGTGGGGTCTTCTACGTCAGAGTTAACTGCAATTACGGTTTTACCCAT
>CAZTJJ010000083.1:0-7334 GCA_964614065.1 uncultured Thermotogae bacterium | reverse complement strand
GCGAGTCTGTATGTTTGTCACCTTCGGCCGAGCGTGGGAGCTCAGCCTGCTGAATAAAATCTAGTGTCACGGGGCACGGGGACCCGCTCTGCATAACTTGATTCACCCCCACCTAACCTCCCCCATCAAGGAAGAGGGAAATCTGTGGAGACATCCCATCGGGGGAGAGAAGATTGACAGAGTTCCTTATAACAACGTGTGTGCTGCGTCTTCTTCGGAAGTTTGGTATTCTTCAATAGGTTTTACGGTCAAGTCGTCGTTAGTCAAGTTCTTTAACGCATCGACCGCTGCGTTTGCGGCCTGTAAGTTTGTAATGTAGGGAATTTTCAAGTCCACTGCCATCCGTCTGATTTTAAAACCATCTCGGTGGGGTTCTTTTCCTTTGGTTGGTGTGTTAATTATCAGGTCGATTTCTCCCTCACGGATTTTGTCAAGAATGTTTGGGCTTCCCTGGCTGACTTTTTTCACTCTTTCCACGGGGATGCCATTGTTGGTAAGGAATTTTGCGGTGCCAGAGGTGGCAATTACCTTCAGGCCCAGACACTTAATATCTTCGGCTAACGATATAATCCTGTTTTTATCCGCGTCTTTTACGCTAATCAGAACGGTTCCCTCGGTGGGGAGTTTGTTTTCGGCTGCTAGCTGGGCTTTGTAATATGCTTCACTAAAATCTCCGGCAATCCCCATAACCTCCCCCGTTGACTGCATCTCCGGACCAAGAATCGGATCCACGCCCGGCAGGTTTCCAAATGGTGACACCACGGCCTTGACTGCTATGTTTTTTAACTCTGGTGGCTGGGAAAAGCCAATTTCTTGCAACATCCAGCCCGCCATTACCTTGGCCGCAATCTTTGCCAGAGGTACTCCCGTGGCTTTGCTCAAATACGGTACTGTACGACTGGATCGCGGATTGGCTTCCAGCAGATAGACTTTTCCGTCTTTTGCCGCCATTTGGACGTTTAACAACCCGACGATGTTCAGCGTTTTAGCGATTTCTACTACGTAGTTTCTTACTGTCTTCAGTGTGTGTGGGGACATTGATTGTGGCGGAACCACACAGGCTGAGTCACCAGAATGTACCCCCGCTTCCTCGATGTGTTCCATCACCCCACCAATTAAAACGTCTTTTCCGTCCGAAACCGCGTCCACATCGATCTCCAGGCTATCTTCAAGATACTGATCAATTAGGATAGCTCTCCCCCCTTTCAGCTCTCCGGAATTGCCCAGATATCTCTCCATTTCTCCGTGATTGTAGACGATTTCCATCTCTCGTCCCCCGAGAACGTAGGAAGGTCGTACGAGGACTGGATAGCCAATTGAATCGACCAAATCAAGTGCTTCATCTTTTGATTGGGCCATTCCGTTTTTTGGCTGGGGAATTTCCAGGCCGTGGATAGTTTGGCTGAACAGATCTCTGTCTTCAGCGATGTCCATCATTTCCGGATCCGTTCCGTATATCTTCGTGGGTAAGTCCGATCTTTTCTCAAGTTCTTTTTTCAAGGGGAGTGCTAAATTCACAGAAGTCTGACCGCCAAACTGTACTATTACACCCTCCGGTCTTTCCGCTTCAATAACGTTCATTACGTCTTCGAATGTCAGTGGGTCAAAGAACAATTTGTCGGATGCATCAAAGTCAGTGGACACTGTTTCTGGATTGTTGTTTAAAGTTAAGGTCTCGATATTTTCATCTCGTAGCGCCATCAGTGCGTGTACACAGCCGTAATCAAATTCAATTCCCTGGCCTATTCTTATGGGTCCGGAACCTAGTACGAGAACTTTTCGGTTGGAGTTTGGGGTCGGTGAATCTTTGGTGATTACTGTTTCACTTTTTTGCTGGTAATTTGAATAATAATAAGGTGTTTCTGCTTTAAATTCTCCCGCGCATGTATCCACCATTTTGTAGTCTACCAGAAGGTTTTCTCTTTCCTTCTTTTTTACTTCCTTCGGTGTAATACCCGCAATTTCAGAAATCTGCGAGCTGGTAAAGCCCATCTTTTTGGCTTCCGAGAGGGCATCTAGCCAGTCTTTTTTCAAGCTTTTTTCTGTGTCCAATATGTTCTTGAATTTGGTGATCCAAAACGGATCCATCTGCGCGTGTTTGGCGATTTCGTCCACACCCATTCCCAGCTTTAGTCCATCATAAATTGCGAATTTTCGCCGGTCGGTTGGCCGTTTTAGGTACTTGATTAGCTCCTCTCTTGATGTAACGTACTCACGATTCCCTCCAAATCCATCTTTGCCGATATCTAGAGACCGTACGGCCTTGTGCAAGGCTTCCTCGATGCTTCTCCCTATAGCCATGACCTCGCCGGTTGATTTCATCTGGGTTGAAAGTTTACGTTCGATCCCACGAAACTTCTCAAACGGCCATTTAGGAATCTTGACGACCACGTAGTCAACCGTTGGTTCAAACGAAGCTGGAGTTTGCTCTGTTACGCCGTTTGGAATTTCGTATAATTCCATTCCTATAGCTATCTTTGCAGCTACCCGGGCGATGGGGTAGCCTGTAGCTTTGGAGGCAAGAGCTGAAGACCTGGATACTCTGGGATTTACTTCAACCACCTTGTAATCTCCTGTTTGAGGATTCAGAGCGAACTGAATATTACAACCTCCCTCCACCCCGAGGGCTCGGATTATCTTGATAGCTGCGGATCTTAATTTCTGATGTTCGAGGTCCGACAGAGTCTGAGAAGGAGCGACGACCATGGATTCCCCGGTGTGGATTCCCATAGGATCTATATTTTCCATGTTTACAACCGTAATACACGTGTTGTTGGAATCTCTGATCACTTCATACTCAAGTTCCTTCCAGCCTTCGACGCTTTCTTCAATTAGCACCTGGTTGATTCGGGAAAGCTTCAGCCCTCTTGTGGCTATCTCCTCGAGTTCCCGGGGATTTGAAGCTGCACCACCACCAGAACCACCTAGCGTATAGGCAGGGCGGATTATTACCGGATAGCCGAGTTCTTTCGCGGCTTCCTTTGCCTTACTCGGTGAGGTCACGGGAATGCTTTCGGCGATATCTTCGCCGATTTTGTTCATGAAGTTTTTAAATTTTTCTCGATCTTCGCTGTCGTGAATGGTCTTGATGGGTGTTCCCAGAACCTCCACTCCGAATTCGTCCAGTACGCCTTTTTCTTCGAGTTCTGCGGTGAGATTTAACCCCGTCTGGCCGCCAAGGCCGGCGGCGATCCCATCCGGCCGCTCGCTTTCGATTATTTTGGTCAATACCTCCGCGGTTAAGGGTTCGATGTAAACTGATTCGGCCATTTCTGGATCGGTCATGATTGTAGCCGGGTTTGAGTTCACGAGGATGACTTCTACCCCTTCTTCCCTCAGGCCCTGGCATGCCTGTGAACCGGAATAGTCAAATTCTGCGGCTTGACCGATCTGTATGGGGCCACTCCCGATAAGTAAGACTTTTTTGATATCAGTTCTTTTTGGCATTGCTGGCCATGGTTAATTGAGCTACTTTTTCGAAAAACCAACTTTCCTTGTCTTTTGGGCCTGGTGACCCTTCCGGGTGATATTGCACCGCAAAAGTATTGTGAGTTCTGCTTTCTATTGCTTCCACTGTCCCGTCAATGGCGTTTGTTTCCGTAACCATCAGTGGAGTATTCCCCAGCGATTCTTCAGAAATGGCAAATCCGTGGTTTTGAGCCGTAATACCTACGATTCCCGTTTCCTGATTTAGAACTGGCTGGTTCGCTCCTCTGTGACCGAACTTCAGTTTGTAAGTATCTCCTCCCAATGCGAGTGAAATTATCTGTGCGCCGAAGCAAATTCCGAATATCGGGATCTTTCCAAGAAAGTGTTTGACTATCTTTTGGGCATGATCTGTTTTCTTTGGATCGCCGGGACCGTTTGTGAAGAACAGACCGTCGAGTTGGTACTCTTTTATTTTCGAAATGTCTGTCTGGTAGGGAAAAAGAACCAGTTCGAACCCTTTATTTGATAAATTTGACAGGATGTTTTTCTTCGTTCCCGTATCGATTACCCCCAATCTTGGCCCCGGTCCTTCGAGGATTTTGAGATTCTGAGTCGTCACTTCCGGGATTAGATCCATTTCCGTAATTGCTGGTTGATTGATCGCGGCTTCGATAACTTCCTGTTTTGAGTGGTTGCCAACGGCGATTGCTGATTTTACCGTACCCTGTTCGCGGATTTTGACGGTGAGAGCTCTACTATCAATCCCTGCTATTCCTCGAGAACCGTTCTCCCGTAGGTAATTGTCGAGCGATATTTTTGAGTCTCTGTGGGATGGACTTTTGCACGCTTCACGGACCACCACGCCTTCAGCTTGTATAGACTCCGATTGGGCCGATCGGTAATGGAAACCATAATTTCCAATTAACGGGTAGGTAAACATAAGGTTCTGGCCTTTGTACGAAGGATCGGTGAGTGATTCTTCGTAACCGGTAAAGGTGGTGGTAAATACCAGTTCTCCGGTTGAAATTCCTGGCTTGCCCAGACCCTTTCCGGCCACTGTGGTGCCATCTTCGAGTGCGAGTAATGCCTTACTCACGGACGAATACCTCCGTTGTTCAAGAACATAGTCATTAGTGAGATCCCTGCCCGGAGATCAGTTTCTCGAGGGCTTCTTCGTGCTCTTTTTCCTTTTTCTCCCACTCGCTTTTCTGGATTTCAATCCGTTCGCGAAGCTCCCCCAGTTTCAGATTTCCGGGGCCACCCGTGTGTTTCCTGCGAGACAGGGCGTCCAGTATCTGTTCTTTTGAAACGGTTTCCTGGTTTTGTTTTGATGAAAGTTCCCCTTTTACTTGTCGGTAGGCTTCCCTGAACGGCAATCCTTCCAGCACGAGGTCGGTGGCTTTGTCCGTTGCTAGTACTTCCTCGGTGAACTGGGCGAGGAGATTTTCTTCGTTTACGATCAAATTTTCGATTAAAGGAATCATGACTGAGAGAGAAGACTTAGTGATTTCTGTGCCCTGAAAAATTGGTGCTTTGGCTTCTTGAAGGTCTCTACTGTAACCAGATCTCATTCCGGCCACAAGGGGGTAAGTGCTTGAGAGTTGGCCGAAAAATGTTGATGCTTTTCCTCTGATAAGTTCCAGTACATCCGGGTTTTGCTTTTGAGGCATAATAGAAGAGCCCGTAGTAAATTCATTTGGAATCTCGAAAAAGCCGTAGGTATCTTCGCTAAATGTGATTAAGTCCGCGGCAATCCGCGACAAATCCAGCTGTACGTTCCCGAGCGCTGATAATAGATTAAATTCGTACTTACCACGGCTGTTCATCACGGTTATTGGATTGATTTGGGGTTCATCAAAGCCCAGGAGTTTTGCGGTTAATTCTCGGTTTAGCTTCAGGGGTACGCCGTAACCAGCGCCGGCTCCAAGTGGGCAGAGATTTGCCAGTTTATAGGTTGCTTTCAGTGGAATCAAATTTTCCAACATTGATTCCACGTAAGCTGCTGACCATAGACCCACCGAGGAAGGCATTGCCTTCCTCGTATGGGTATACCCAACCATAGGAGTGTGTCTATGTGTTGTGGCCAACCTTATCAAGGTCTTCGCTAGCTGGAGTATCTCTTCGGTAATCTCAAATATTTTTTGTTTTGTAAATAAGCGCAGGTCGACGAGCACTTGATCGTTTCTCGATCTACCGGTGTGAACTTTTTTTCCAAGGTCGCCCAGTCTTTGAGCCAGGACCTTTTCTATCTTTGAATGGATGTCTTCGTCCCGGGCAGACAACTCCAGGTCTTCTTTTAACAAATTGACCAGTTCGGTTTTGAGTGTTGTCGACTCCGTTTTACTCAAAATCCCGATATCCTCTAAACCAGTTACGTGAGCTACCGAACCGAGAAGATCGAAGTTTTTTAGCTTCATGTCGTATTGGACGTCGGTTCCCGCGGTGAAGCTTTCGATTTTTTCCCTCAATTTGTCGTGCTCTTCGCTCTCCAACTCCCAGATCTTCATTCTACTCCTCTATTTTATTTGTCTGCTGGTGGTTGTAAGCTACTTTCGTTGGCAGTCCCCAGATGTCGATGAATCCTTTTGAGGATGATTGATTGAAGGAACTGTCTTCGTCGTAAGTAGCTAGAGAATAACTGTAAAGACCGTTTTTGGAATCTCTGCCTACTACAGTGGCTTTACCTTTGAACAGTTTTAGCTTAACGGTTCCTTCTACTTTTTGATTCACTTTATTTATGAACGCATTTAGTTCTTTGACTAGAGGATCGAACATCAATCCCTGGTAGGCCATTTCCGCCCATTTTTGATCTACCAGCGGCTTGAAGCTATTCTCGTGTCGTGTAGAGCAGAATTTTTCGAGCTCTTTGTGTGCCTTCAGGATTACCGAAGCCCCAGGGGTTTCGTAGATTTCTCGCGACTTTAATCCCACTATTCTGTCCTCTACCATGTCTATTAATCCCACTCCATGTTTTCCTGCTAGTTTGTTTAGTTGTTTGATCAAAGTTACCAGGTCCAGCTCGTCCCCGTTTAGTGCCACTGGTACACCCTGTTTGAAAGTCAGTTCAACGTATTCGGGATCGTTCGGAGTTTCTGATACCGGGGTGACCAGTTCGTAGACGTCACCCGGTGGTTCTACTGAAGGATCCTCGAGTACCCCGCACTCTATGCTTCTTCCCCAGAGGTTCTCGTCAATTGAATAGGGGGATTTGACATCTATGGGGAGGGGGATTCCGTTTTCTTCCGCGTAAGTCAATTCTTTGTCTCTGCTCATATTCCAGTCCCTTACCGGGGCCAGCACGTTAATTGAGTCGTCTAAAGCGTTGATGGATGCTTCGAATCTTACCTGATCGTTGCCTTTGCCTGTGCTTCCGTGAGCGATTGCCGTAATTCCTTCACTCTGAGCGTATTGTACTGCTATCTGACTCATTAGTGGGCGGGCTATTGCCGTGCTTAGCGGGTATTGATCCTGGTAGAGGCCGTTTGCTTTTATGCTTTGAGTGATGTAGCTTTCTGCGAATTCTTCTTTGGCGTCAACCACGAAGGCGTTTTTCGCCCCCAGTTCCAGGGCCTTTTTCTTGATTTCGTCCAGATGTGCTTCTCTCTGGCCGACGTCAATTGTAAACGTGGATACAGGGACGTCGTATTGATCATGGATCCAGGTTAGCATGACGGAGGTATCCAATCCGCCGGAGTACATTAATAAAACGTGATCGAGTGTTCCATCAGTTACGTCGGTTTGTTGTTCGTTTATAACTTTTTGTGAAGTTAGGCTCGTTGCCTTCCCAATTTCATCACCTCGGGATGATTTATAGTTTTTCTAGGGTTTGGTCCTGCTTATAGAAGTTTTGCATAAATGACATAATCAATATGCCGGTGTAAGTTCAGATATTGGTATAAGATTTG
>CAZTJJ010000082.1:3034-7449 GCA_964614065.1 uncultured Thermotogae bacterium | reverse complement strand
TTATTTTCGGGATAAGTCTACCGATTAGTGCCCGAAACCGTTGAAAATATTTAATCGTGATGTATAATGAATTTTGATAATATCAAGTTAGTTTTGCTATATTCAAATCTTTAGCGGAAAGGAACCCTTTATCATGAGTGCAGGTAGATCAGAGAAAGGAAGCGAGCGGGATTACTTAAACAAGTCTCTCGACAAATCGCTGTCTATTCTTGATTTTTTTGATTCGAAAAATTCCAAGTTAAGCGTAACTGAAATCGCTCGAAAGTGCGATACCAACCCGAGTTCTCTCTATCCTATCTTGCACACTCTTGAAAAGTACGGCTACCTGAAGAGGGATGGGGACAAGCTATATAAGTTAGGGCTCGCTTTTGCCAAGAAAGGTAGACTCGTTTTAGACAGGCTTAGCGTTTCGGTAGAAGCCAGATCCGAGTTAGAGAAATTACGTGACGAAGCAGAGAAAACCGTTCACCTGGGTTGTTTGAGGGACAATCAACTAATATATATTGACAAGGTGGAGTTTACGGGAGGAATACGAATGTATTCTTCTCCCGGTAAAACAGCACCTCTGCATGCCACCGCTTTGGGAAAAGCTATCCTTGCCTTTTTGCCTAAAGATAAACTGAAGGCCATACTCTCAGAGATTGATCTTACTTCCTGCACAAAGAATACCATTAAAGATCGGACCCACCTGCTTAAGGAGCTCGATACGATCCGTAAGCGTAACTACGCGGTAGATAATGAAGAATTTGAAGAAGGCATCAAATGTATCGCTTCACCTATCCATGGTCACGATGGAAATGTGAAGGCGGCTGTGAGCTTAACCGGGCTCGCCGCTCAGATTGGCGACGAAGAAGTAAGAAGAATGGCCTCCCTGGTGGAAACCATTGCAGGGAATATTTCTTCAAAATTGGGTTACGAATGTTCTAAAGGTTAGTAGGAGGGACGTCGATGTCAGATAAGCGGGACAAGCAGGATTTTTTGCTGAAGTCTGGAGTTGTAGGGGTGGTAAGAACTGAAAGTTCTGAAAAACTGTTGCGGGTAGCGCGTGCAATTAAACAAGGTGGCGTTCATTGTATAGAGATCGCAATGACTACCCCTAATGCGTTGTCCGTGATCGAAGAGGTGTCGGACAAACTCGAGGACGTCCTTGTAGGTGCAGGCACAGTGCTAGATCCCGAGACTGCTCGCTCCGCAATACTGGCCGGAGCGGAGTATCTTGTTTCACCCATCGTAGACCTAGAAATGATAGAGATGGCACAACGGTACAGTAAAGTGGTGGCCCCGGGAGCATTTACACCTACCGAGATACTGCAAGCTTGGGAAGCAGGGGCAGAGATAGTGAAAGTCTTCCCGGCTTCAAGACTTGGCCCCAAGTTTATCAGTGACGTGAAAGCTCCACTGCCTCAGGTCTCCCTTATGCCGACTGGTGGAGTGAACAAAGAGAACGCGGCGGACTTCATTAGAGCGGGTGCTGACGTCATTTGTGTCGGTTCCGCTCTTCTGAATAAGAAGGCAATGGCAGAAGAGAACTACGGCGTGTTGACCCAGAATGCGAAAGACCTCGTCCGGGCGGTTAACGAAGGAAGAAAAGGTTAACGGGCTGAGGAAAAAGTCAAGGGCCGGATGGCGGGTGAGTTAGAGCCCGAATGGAGTAGTTTGTTGTTCTTTCCTATAGGAGGAAGTTGTCAGCGAAAATGAAAAAAGACGTAGTGACTTTTGGTGAAACGATGGTCAGGCTGTCCGCTCCTGAGAAAAAGAGATTAGAACAGGCGGAACAGCTGGATGTGCATGTTGGTGGAAGTGAATCAAATGTGGCAGTGGCGATAAAACGGCTGGGCCTGGATGCGGTTTTTGTCACCCGTTTAACCGCAAATCCATTTGGTAGAATGATAGTAAACAAGCTACGCGAGCACGGTGTAGATGTTTCTCACGTACTGTGGACCGACGAGGATAGAGTCGGGAAGTACTTCCTGGAATTTGGAGCCAACCCTAGACCCAGTTCGGTAATTTACGATAGAGCGAACTCTGCGATTAGCAATATTCAGGAAGGCATGATCGACTGGAGTTCTATCTTCAATGGTGCCAGGTTGTTTCATACCAGCGGTATCACTCCCGCGCTCAGTAAATCAGCTGAAAGTGTGACCAAAGAAGCGATGATATCAGCCAAGGAAACTGGTTTGAAGGTGAGTGTAGATTTAAATTATCGCTCGAAGCTGTGGACACAGGAGGAAGCACGGAAGTGTATGACTGAATTGATGGATTATACCGATATCCTAATCACTACGGAAGAAGATACAGACAGGGTGTTTGGTATCACGGGCCGGGATTACCGGGATGTGGCTCAACAACTATCAAATAGGTTCGATTTTGAAGTTGTGGCAATTACTTTGAGGGATAACATATCCATGTGGCGGAACGACTGGACGGCTATAGCCTATCAGAATGGAGAATTCTACGAAGATATGACCTATGAACTGGAACTTGTGGATCGAGTTGGAGGCGGAGATTCCTTCACGGCTGGTTTTCTCTATGGCTACCTAACCGGCGATGTGCAGAAAGCTGTGAAGTTTGGCAACGCAACTTCTGCCATCAAACAAACCAACCCTGGCGACATAAACTGGTGCACTCATCAGGAAGTAAAGAGCCTGGCTGAGGGCGGAGACAGGGTAAGAATAAGCCGTTGAAGTGAGAATCAAGAGCAGCGGATTTGTCAGAAAATATCTCAATCGAGTTATCTGGACTTTGATAGGTTTTGGTAACATTTCGTCTACACGCGGTTTAGATCACTTTGATATCGACGAATTGACAGGTGGGTTATGCGGAGGAGTATCCCCATCGGCGATCAATGGTTTGAAAACGTCTGGCGAGAATACCGAAATGGCTCTGTTTTCACCAAAGATGGCTAAAGCCCCCAGGCTTTTCCCTACGTATGAACCGGCTTTTGTGTGGCCATTCATTTGGATTTCCCACACCGTGTCTATATAATCTTATAAGACCCACTGATCGAGGAGTATGGCGCTTTACGGCGGGCCATAATTAATATATGCAGTGTCACCGGGGGTTTATTAATTATTTCTGAAAAAGTGAAGATCTGTTGTACTGGAGATTTACACCTTGGGCGTCACCCCTCGCAAATTCCCGAGCATCTGGATGATATCAGGTACTCACCATCCACTGTCTGGATGGCCACGGTAAATAAAGCGGTAGAAGAAGAGACAGATCTGGTGGTTGTCACCGGGGACGTAATCGATCGTAAAAACCGTTACTACGAAGCGTTTGGTGACTTTGAACTTGGAGTTAGAAAACTTTCGGAGTTTGACATTCCCTGTTATCTGATTTCTGGCAACCATGATTTTGACGTTCTACCTGAGCTTGTCCATAATTTGGGAGACCATGACCTTTACCTCCTTGGGGAAAATGGCCAGTGGGAATCGACCCTCTTCCGTAAGGATGATAAGCCGAGAATTCAGCTGATCGGATGGTCTTACCCATCTCGACACGTCCACAATAATCCATTAGAGGACTTTAATCTTAGGATACGGGACGATCTTCCAACCCTGGGGGTACTTCATACCGAGTGGGATAAACCTAATAGTCCTTATGCATCTGTAACTTCGAGGGATCTGGAAAGGACTGGGATCCGTAGCTGGTTTTTCGGTCATTCACACCAGCCCGAAGTGCGCGACCAACCCCAGCTTTTTGCGTTAAACCCGGGCAGCCCTCAGCCCCTTGCTCCAACTGAACAGGGCGTGCATGGCCCCTGGATGGTGGATATGGATAGAGAAGGAATACAAGAAGTCAAACAGTTTCCCCTGTCAAACCTGCGGTACGCTTCGTTAAATATTGATGCAAGCGATTTCACCCGGGTTGAACAAATTCCAGCCGCCTTTTACGAACAGACCAGAGGATTGGTCGAAGAAGCCCATCCCTCACTTAAGCTCCTGTTGGCCAGGGTCAATCTTCATGGAAGGTCTCAAATCTATCGCGAAGTGGAAAGAAAAAGTCACCAGATGGCGGAAGACCTTACTCAGGAGCTTGATCAAATCAGTATCGCTGTAACCTCGATATACAACCATCTTCGCCCACCAGTGGATCTTGAGAAGCTGTCAAAAGGGCGAAATCCTCCCGGTGTACTTGCGAAGTTCCTTCTAAAGTTGGAATCCAGGGAAAACGGGCTTCCCGAAAATCTCCTTGAGGAGGCAGCGAAAGCGATGAGAGACGCTTACTTTTCCAATGCCTATCGAGACTTGCGATCAAAAGAAGGTATTGATCCGCCAGGACGCGAGGATGCGATTCAAATTCTGCAGAAACAGTGCCGGCTAATTCTGGATAGTCTTATTTCTCAGAAGGATTCCACAAATGAGTAGAGATTTGAAGTTTGAACAATTACGAATCCATCGTTTTCTCGGATTTCG
>CAZTJJ010000082.1:0-2934 GCA_964614065.1 uncultured Thermotogae bacterium | reverse complement strand
GGTCACTACCCGAAGCCTTTCCCTCTGGGGATTTAAAGGAAGGTTATTACCTGGCTTTGCACGATTTGATTCAGAAAGACACTACAAATCAGAGCTTTGCCGATATCATAGCTATGGAGTCGGCGGGAGGGTACGATATTCAAGCTCTTGAAGATGAGCTCGATTTTAACACAAGGCCTTCTAACGCAGGACGAGACACGGATCGCCGCGTTAACAATGCCTCAAAAGAATTGAAGAAGTTGGAGGAGGAGGTCCAGAATCTTCACCAAAAAGACAGCAACTATCTTCCACAATTAAGAGCTCAGCTGAAAGACGCTAAAGAAGAAAGAAAGCGACGTGATCTTGTTAATGATGTAATAGAATATAAACAACATCATGATGAACTAAAAGACGCACAAGGGGTCCTCAACAGTTTTCCTGATGTATTGGGTCACCTGGTGGGCGACGAGAGGGACAGGTTGAAGGGTATCACCTCGGATATCTCTAGAGCTGAGGAGAAACAAGAGGATGCCGAAGGGGCAATCAGGATGGCCGGTCAGTGCCTTCGAGAAGCCGATCTACCGGATGGTGGAGTTTCCGAGGGTACTATACAGGAGTTCAACGAGAGAGTAGATAGGCTGGAGAAGGTGGAGGAACAAAGGCAGAGCATTAATAGGGAAATAGATGAACAGACCACCATCAAAGAGGAAGCTCTGGCCAGATTGGAAGGACAAGTGGACGAAGATAGGATCAGGGAGCTGGGAGCTTCAGGAATTGATAACCTGATTGAATTTTCCCGGCAGGCGGAAGAGGTACGGTCAAAGTTAAATGCCTTCAATCAGCTACAAAGCTGGTTTAAGGAAGAGGAAAATCCACAGGCAAAATTGGCCGAGGTGCGGGAGGGTAAGAGTTACCTGGAAAGTTGGCTTCAGGCTGGTGCCCGGCAGGACTTCGGTATTTTTGATGCAAAGGCCATGAAAGCCCTAGGATTTCTTCATGGGGTTACGGCAGCGCTTCTTGGTTTATTTGTCAATCCATTATTTTCTTTGCTCGCCGTGCCCGCTGGAATTTTTCTCTGGTTGGGCTGGCGGGAGTGGGGTGAAACATCAAAAAGAAGGTCAAGTCGGGAAAGATACGCAGAGTTAAGCCTTACAGAACCCCTGCACTGGGAGGTGGACTCTGTTCGAAAGAAAGTTCGTGAGCTATCCCAGGTGGAATCGCGGATGGTCGTGGCGGACGAAAGAGAAAAGCTTTTATCCGTCAAACAGAAAGAAGCAGCTAGGTTCCAGAAGAAGTACGAAGCCCTTAAACAAAAAAAGCGCGACCTGGTTTCTAAGTACGGGTTAGCTCCCCAGATTGATGAGGCGAAGCTGTACTGGCTGATTCAGCGGATCGATCAATATCATCAGGCGGATGAAAAATTACAGGGCTTGGTTAGTAAAAAAGAAAACCTACAGGTCTCTCTCGAAGAGCAACGCACTAAGTTAAGCGGTAAATTGAGGGCCTACGGCTACGATTGTGATGGGGATTCATCTGCTTTCCGCGGCTACGTACGTGACTTGGACCAAAGAAGAGAGCAGTTAGCTCGAGCCAGTGATAGATTCAAGGCTGAGGAGAAGCGAAGAGAGGAAGCAAAAAAACGATTGGAAGACTTAAAGCGAAAAAGACAGGAATTATTTGACCGACTCAACCTTGATGTAGGGGATGAAGCTCGCCTGGTGGAGTATTGCGAGCAACTTGAGGACCACAAAAAAATTTCCAGGAAGGTGGAAAGACAGAAGGCAGTTTGTGAGTCAAAATTTAGTGATCTTAGAACCAACGAGGACTTTGACGAGGAGTTGTTGAACCGGGAGGCAGATGAACTCAGGCAGGAGATGAGGGAACTCAGTTTGAGGGCTGAAGAGAGGGAAGAAATTGAAAAGGAGATCAACCGGATCGAGGAAAGAGTTCGGCAACAGAAAAAGAAAGAGAAAATAGAAATGGCCAGAACAAGGTTAGAACGGGCCCGAGATAAACTTAAATCCCAGCTGTTTTCCGATTACGACTCCTTGGTTGGAGACGTACTGTTAGATTACCTTCGGGAAGAGGGATTTAGAAAAACCCGTCCTCAAGTCTTCGAGAGAAGTAAGGAAATCTTTACCCGAATAACGAAGGGGAATTACCAGTTGGAGTTTGGCGGCGAAGGCACACACTCTTTTAAGGCTGTTGATACAAGGTCTGGAGAGTGGAAAAATCTTAACGAACTGTCCAGTGGGACGCAGATACAGTTGTTGTTGTCAGTTAGGATGGGTTTTGTCGAGTGCCAGGAGAAAGGCATAAAGCCCCCGTTAGTTATGGACGAAGTGCTTGCAAACACTGATGACGTCAAGGCTTCGGAGATAATGGATGTCGCCATGGAATTTGGCAGGGAAGGCCGTCAGGTATTCTACATGACTGCCCAGGGAGACGAAGTTGCTAAGTGGCGATCCAGGTTAAAATCTTCCGATAGCCTGTCCAGTAAATTTGTTGATCTTGGAAAAGTTAGACGGTTGGAGAAATCTGTGACAATTCCCAACCAGTTGAGTTACGAGTTTCCCGGCCAAAAACTTCCTCGTCCGCAGGGACGAGACCACCAGAATTACGGCGAAATAATTGGTGTACCACACTTCGATCCCCGAAGAGGTCCCGGTTCGGCACATCTTTGGTATATTATTGAGACACCACAAACGCTGTATAGCCTTTTGAACGCGGGAATTGAAACCTGGGGGCAGTTAAAGACTTTGATCGAATCGAACGCTCAGATTCTTGATGGACTCGGAAAGAAGGAATTGAACAGTATTTGGCAACTGGGAGTGGCTTTGGAGGAGTATTCTGAGGGGTGGGAGGTAGGTCGAAACAGACAGGTGGATAGAAAAGCGATTGAGTCCTCCGGCGCTGTAACGGAGAATTTTTGTGAGGATGTGATGGATCTAGTTG
>CAZTJJ010000081.1:0-7460 GCA_964614065.1 uncultured Thermotogae bacterium | reverse complement strand
ATTTGTTATTCAGGTAAAATTTTATGCGGACCTTCAATTCTAATAGGATCAGGGGGTCAGAAACCTATTAGGATCGTGGTTTTTCCGGACATTGATTAAGAAATAGTGATATTAAAACCATGATATTTTCCCGCATAGTCCTCTATAGCAGGGTTTCATTCAGTTGGTTTTCAAAATTTAAAGCCAACCTATTAGGTATAAGAAATGACATCATTCTATTTCTATGATACTTACAGGGAATAATTAATTAAACAAACCCTTTCCTTCTTCCTGTCTTTTCTTTTGAACGTACCAGCCAATTAGGGCGAAAACTCCAAATGTCACCAACATCAATATTCTGGCTGAAGTTTCAGTCGTCACGATCTCCACCATTTACAAATTTTATAGGATCGCCCTTAAATCTTGGGTTTGCCTGAAGATATTCTATAATTTGGGTGTCCGAAAAGCCCTTTTCTTTCATGAAATCCACTTCTTCTTTGAAATTTGACATCCTTTCTCTCCCCTCTAGCGGAAAACCAACCTTTCCGTTATACGCACGAAGACAAATGTGAGATAACTAATAATAATCATGTGAGGTCATTTTTTATTTGTTGAATATAGTTTATTGACGTATCATATTTCTCTTTTAATTCTTTTAGTTTATCTTTGTCTATTTCGTCGTCTTCGAGGTCTTTTAAATCCTCTCTAATTAATTCTTTTTTGCTAGGTTTATCCTCTTCATCTCTCCGAACTTCTTCCTTCTTATCAAAGATTTTCTCGTCCTCTATAGCCTTTTTGTAAGTCTTCCAGACTTTGTCGTTTCTTTTTGGAAAGCGACCTCTGAACTCAGGTGCAGGTGTTTTAACTATCTTTTTCTGCCTGTCACGATCAAAGTCTTCAATTTGACTTGGAGAATAAAAATTGAAGTTTCCTCTTGAAGTTACCTTTATAGCTCCTGCCAGCTTTGAATATAAAGATTTATCGACTCTAAAGAAATTTACCGTACATCCAAACCCTAACATATTCCTCTTTGCGTAGGTTTCCAATTTCTTTATTCTTTTATTTTGCTCGTTTTTTCTTGTATCGTGAATATCAAATATATTTGTCAACTCATCGACGAGATAACTTTGACCTTCTTTAAGGTCCTCTGTGGCTTCATAAAAGTCTTCGTCAGTATTAACAAAGTTTTTCGCAGTTATTTCTCCCGAATTTACCAAATCCATCAAATGTATTGCAAGAGTTGACTTTCCAGCTCTATTAGCCCCCCATATCAGAATAAAACCGTCAATATCCTGATCTACTAAATGATGTTTTAGGGCGGCAAAATTAGCTTTTAAGCGATGCCAGTTCATCCATCTTCTGACTTTTTTGGTTACATGAGGCTGAATAACTCCGCCATTGAATATCTCAAGACCGAAATTGAAAGATTTGGTCTGAACGCCTATATCTGTAACTCCGAGATCGTATAACAAATCATCTAGTTTGTAAGAAAGCTCAAGCCATTCATTTTCATTTATTTTTTCAGTTGACTCTATTTTTTTTATAGATTCAAGATCTTTGTATTTATTGACTTTGTCGGGTGATAGAGCGTGAATGTACGTTCTCACCGAATCGTAGTATTTGAGAACATTTTTCTTTAACTCGCTTAATCTCCTTGAATCCTGCCTTATTTTGTATTGTATTCTAGCTTCTTTAACCTGTTCGGCTATAGCCAGAATGTTTCTTTTAACTAGCTGCGGTTCAGGTAAAGCTCTTTTACCTTCTTCATACATCTTTCGCCTATCATCAAGTCCTTGTTGTATAGCTTGTCTATTAGTCATACCAAGCACCTCTTCTATTTATTTTTTCAAGAACATCGTCCTCTAAATTGAACTTCTTAACAATAAAAGCTATTTCTTCGACTATATCCCCTTTTCCGGTCGTAATTTTCTTATTAGAATCTTTCTTAAAAACTGCGTAATCTAATCGTTCTCTCTTTCTCATCGAGATCACAGCAAGAAAAGATACAGAACTATAGCTCCTGTTGCAATTGCGGATAATGCGGAATCTATAATAACCATCAAAAACAGTTTATCTTTTTTCGTTCCTTGTATTTCTGCTGTTTTGTGACCGCTCATGTAAGAATTGACCAGCATGCTATGAATCATTTTTGAAAACTGCTCTTTTTCTCTTTTCGTTTTCGCTATTTCGTCCTCGCTTTCTTCCATCAAATTTTCAATTTCTTCCTGGTCTGGAACACTCTTTTTCTTCTTGAACGGATTTTTTATCAAATTCATTCTAATCACTTCCAAATTTTACGATCGTCATTTGATCTGTATTGAATGTTTGATCCAAACTTCGTGGCTCCTCCCGAACTTGCTTTCTTCCCGAAATTTCTAATCTTACTGATAAATCCCTCTTTCTGGTTCTGATCTTCAGAATAAGCCTGATAGACATTTTGGTCCTGAATCATTATCTGAGAAATTGCTGCCTTTACTGCAGAACCACTTTTCGATCCTGAGCTATGAGTCAAAAAGTTCATTTGTTTCTCCAGCTCTTCTTTTCTTTCCGTAAGATCAATTCCGACTATGTTCTCCACGTTCCTGATAAAATTTAACTGACTAGCGTAAATTCGCAACAGACCCATTTCCTTATCGTTCAAAAACCCTGTTGCTGTTGCAGGATTTATTTCAGGAGAAACCGCAGAAGTTTCGTCACCGAAAATTGCTTTTTCTTTTAATTCATCGCCGTTTAGTGTCGGAATATATTGAGGTTGTCTTTGCTGACCTTGTTGTCTTTCTGGCATTTTCAATCACCACGGCATTGCCGAAGGTCCGCCCCTTCCAGCAACGCCACGAAGTATAAAGAATAATCCTATTCCAGCATAAAGAACAGAAATATAACGAGACATGTCCTGATCGTATCTTATATCTATATTTTCGTAAATTTCTCGCTCTCGGTAAGTAACATTATTCAATCTTGTTTGGGGAGTAGAAATCTCTGACTCGTTCTCGTTCGCTTCCATTCCAACGTCCATTTCAACTCCTGAAGGCAGAATCATCATCGAGCAAAGGATGAAAACACCTCCTCCCGCTATCAAAATCCATCTATCGTTTGCAATTGCAGAAATAAGACCAAGAGAAACACCGAAAGCAGTCAAAAGCACGAGTAATTCAAATATCATTTTTTGCACCTAAAATAAATTATAAAAAGGGGAAAAACCCCCTACCTCCTTTATCTGACTATGCTGAAGGAGGCGATGAACAGCGACACAGCCAGTCCGACCGTCACGAAGCCCATTATTAGGCTTACTGTTGAATTGGTAAAGTTGGTCGAAGAGATCACGTCCTGAACAACTGGAATCGCAACTGCGCCAATCACAATGGCTGCAATCATGATCCCAATTCCTGCGTCTACAAGGCTGGTCTGACCCTTTCTCTGTACCATTATCTTCACCTCCTCGCACGTGCGGATTATATTTTGTAAGTATATAAAAACATAATTGCTATACCAAAACATATTTGCTATAAGAAAACTTGTTTGCGTATAATCATAATAGATTTTAAATCATTCTTTCATAATTTTTGAACACTTATGGCAATCGCAGATAGAGCAATCGGACTGATGATAGCTGCCATAGTTGTAGGTGCTGTCTCAATACCAGTAGTACAAGACACTTTGGCTTTAGAAACGAACTCAGTAACCAACGAAACAATTTCTTCAAGTGGTTCAGTACCTGAGACAATTACAGCAGGAACAGTAGGAGATGGACTTGTAGAAGATTCCGAAGACTTGAGATTGAACGATTCATTGGATAACACAGTTTATAATGTCAACTCAAGTCAATATGAAGTAATAAGCTATGAGACAGGAGAGTTTAACGTGACTGAAGCTGATTTAGATGGGGACGGAAATGATGAAATAAATTCGACAGACGACACCTATCTCTTGAGTTATGACTACAAGCCTGACGGATACGTTACAAACTCAACCAGCAGGTTGATACTTGGCTTCGTAGTTATCGGATTGGCAGTCTCCCTGTTCGTGGCGAGCTTTTCAATGGTCTGATAGGATGGTGAAATTAAATGGTAGATGTTGACGCAATCAAAGACTCGACTAGAGACAAAACTTTCGGAGAAAAATTTAAAGAGAAAGCGAAAGGAGCAGCTGGAACTGTCAAGGAAAAAACAAAGGAAGGAGCAAAGAAAATCAGTAGAGATGTCAAGGACAAAGCAAAACAGAAATATTACCAGTACCAGGAGAGGAAAAAAGAAGAGAAAGCCAGAGAAAGAAGAGAACGAGAAGCCTATGAAGAGGCCAAGCGAGAAGCAAGGCTTTCGGAGGCAAAGAGACGCGGACGCTATGAAGGAAAGAAGGCCGCAAGAGAGCTTGCAGACGCAGGATATTCTGGCTCTTCAATAGGCAGGAAAATCAAGAATCTTGGTACCAGGATGAGTACGCTTCAGGAAGATACAGGTAACGCCTTTGGAACAGAAAACAGGAAAAATATTTCTCCTCCAGGCAAAAGAATGAAAATCAGGTCGGACATGGACCTATCCAAGAAATTGGATGTCGCTCCAAAAACTGATATTCTAGGATCTGCCTCAAAGAGAGAGGATTTCTTCGGGAAATCCAAAAGTTCAAACTTTTTCAAGAAGAAGAAAAAAGATATTAAGTTTTTCTAATGGCTGACGAATCAAAAGGGGCGTTTGGAGAATCGAATATACCTGCTAGTGCTAAAGATGACTCGGAAGATAAGTCAGTAACTTCTGAAAAAGAAGCTATAAACGTAGAGGGAGAAACTACAGGAAAACTTAAAATTCGTTGAGATGAATTAATATGGCAACACTAGAAGAAGCTGCCGAAACCTTTCAGCAAAAGGCGAAAGGTAAGAAGCCAGAAACTCCTTTTGAAAAGGCTGAAAGAGAAGCTGAAGAACAAAAGAAATCCGTAGACGAATCTATAGAAGATTCTGAGGAAAAACCTGATGTCGATTTTTCCGATTTTTCTAGTGTCGGCACTACAAGAGATCAGGAACAAAAGAAGTCTGTAGATAAAAAACTCAGGCAAAAGATTAGGAGAGATCGTGGAACTCAGGAAGAAAAAACTAATATTGAGAAAACTAGAGAGGCATTTCAAAGAGCAGCAGAAGGAGATAAAAGAATACGAAATCCTTTTACAGGCGAACTAGAAACTCGAACACAAATGAAAGCTCGTGGTATGGGTTTAAGTGAGCCTGAAACTGAGAAACAAAGAGAGATTATAGAGCAGTTAAGCAAGGTCGAAGAGAGACAAGAAGGAGGACTTACCGAGGCTGAAAGAAGAAAGACAAAATTCGGTGCTGAAGAGATAAGACAGCTTTCTCGAAAAGAAAGTGCTGAAGCTGAAAGGCAAGCTATAGAATCTAGGTTTGAGGAGATAGAGAGAAGAAAGCAGAGATTTAAAGAGGCTCCCTCTGAAACTGTATTCGAGACCGGAGAGGGAGAAGAAATAACAAGACAGGAAGCTATTTCTAGGCTAGAAGAACAAGAGCAAGAATTAACCGAGGCAAGAACTGAACTCGAACAGGTAGAATCCGAAGCCGAAAGAAAGGCTGAAATTCTTGGCGATCTCGAAGAAGTATCACCGACTTTCGGAGGTCAGACTTACGAGGATTTATCTGTATCAGAAAAACAGGTTGTAGGACAAGCGACAGCTTTTAGTCCGCGTGCATTTGAAATGTTTACTTCAACAGTAGCACCTGACAAGTCACCTAAAGATGTCTTTAAATCTCAGTTTCAGGCGATAAAAAGGTCTGAATCTGAGGAAGGAAGATTAGGAGCTATTAAAAAAGGAGCTTTTGAGGCTTTAGGTTCTCCTGGAGCTATTGCTGCTAGTGGTTTAGTTCTTGGAAAAGGATATATGGCTGGCGTTGGATTAGCTTCAAAATATGGTGGACCGACCGCAGCCGCATTGGGAAAAGCTGGTGCTGGTGCTGTAGGTGCTACCATGTTAACCAGAGAGGCTGCTGGAATATATGAAGATATTGAAGAAGAAAGATATACAAGAGGAACTGCGAGAGCTGGAAGACTAGGAGTTGGAGCTGCTTTTTTCCGTGCAGGAGTAAAATCTATGCAACCTCAGTTAAAAAGTTCAAAGGTTTTAAGCCAGCAAGATCCTCAAAAAGGTGGAGGAGAGTTCAGGCTCATAAAACAATCAGATAAAGCCTCTGTAGGAAGAGGCTCTGCAAGAATAAGACAGGTTTATCAACAGCCAAAACTCCTCGGCGGAACCAAAGAAACTACTAGATTTATTGATATTAGGTATTCTGCTGTGCAGGCAGGACCAAAATCCTCGGCAGCTGCAGGAAAAGTATTTGTTACAGATCCTCAAGGTCAATTAGTTTCTACTCAAGACGTAGCATCAACTTCTTTTGTTAAATCAACAGGACAGATTCCTGGCGGACAAAAAGCTATTCTCACAAGAGAAGCTATGTACACTCAGCAGGGCAAGACGTTAAGTACGAGCGTTTCTGCGAAAACAGGAGAATTAAAAGTAACAGGTGTTGATTTTCCAAGAACGTTAACTGAATATGCTACAGTATCAAAAGCTGATACAGGTGGCAGAACCGCAACAAAAACACAAGTCCTTGAGTTCGATAAGCCTTCGATCAAATTTAAAGGAGTTGGAAAATCTTTCCGAGGGGATTCTGGAACCGTATCGAGAACCTTCCAGAGAGGACCTCTCCAAGTAACTGTAGAAAAATCGGTTGTTTCTCAAGTTGCTCCAAATATTAAAGGAATAACTAAAATGCCTGGAGATGTAGGAACAACAACTCAGGCTGTAACCTCTGGAACAGTCAAATCTCTAGAAGCTGAAGAAACAGATACTCAAGTTCAAACAACTCAAGAGACAGGAGAAGAAGTCGATACCGGAGATAGAATAACCACAACCGAGACTGAAACTGAAGCCGATATGGAACTTTCAACAAGACCTGTAGAGCAACAGAGAATTGATGTCGAAGAGGAAGAAGACACAACTACAGGTGTTGATCAGGACGTTGGTCAGACTCAAGAGGTTGATGTTACAGGCAGAATAAGCCAGAGAGAAAGAAGAACTTTTGATACAAGAGATCAGCAAAGAATAACTCCAAGAGCCGATGTCGGAGAAATTGGAGATGTCGGATTTGAACCTCTGTCTGCAACCGCAACAATGCCAGGGCAAATTCAGGAGAAAAGGCAGGAACAGCTCACAAGGCAAACAGCCAGACCTTTACCACCGATACAGCCACCTACTCAAACAACTACTCCAACAAAGGGTGGTTTTCCAGCATTTACCCTCGAATTAGGTGGGGTAAAAGGTCCAGATTTCGACTTCGAGAGACCCAAAATTGAAAGAGACGAAGAAAGGCGAGGGGTAACACCTAGAATTGATCCTATATCAGGATCTATCGCTCAATTTAGAACAGGGCAAGCAACTACACCGACAGGACCTCGTGCCGAGCAAGAATTTAGATCGCCACG
>CAZTJJ010000080.1:0-7568 GCA_964614065.1 uncultured Thermotogae bacterium | reverse complement strand
CCAACGGGCTTTCCCCCAAAAAAGGTGACAATCCTATTAAGCAGTCCGATCTGCGGGAAGCCCGGGGGCTTCCAGGCGTAGACGTACTTCCAGATTACGCTAGCACCAACCATCGATATGGCCATAGGCAGAAATATCGTGGACTTTGCCACCGGCTCATAGGATACCCGATCAAGCAAGACAGCAAGAATAAGTCCTATCGATACAGTCAACCCGGTAAAGAAGAGAACCCACAGGGCGTTGTTTCTGAACGCGGTTACCATGCTTGAGTTAGTGAAAGCGTAAACGTAATTTTTCACACCGACGAACTCGGCGGATTGAGGTCCGAAGAAGGAAATAATTATGGTCTGAATAGATGGGTAGATTAAGAAGAACGACAACAGGATCACAGCTGGAGCGATGTAAAGCCACGGTGTGAGTTTTCCCGCTCTAATCAATTAATGACCCCCCTTATCAACAAACACAGATGGGGAGCATGACGCGCTCCCCATCTGCGGTACTCTTTACTCCTTAATAAGACTCTTCTGCGCTGTTCTCGATTGCTTTAAGTACTCTGTCCAGGTTTTCTCCACCTACATAGTCCATTATTCCTGACTAGAAGGTCCCAGAACCGACAGCCGCGGGCATTAGGTCGGATCCGTCAAAGCGGAAGGTTTCTGCTTCTGCCAGAATTCCTGCGGCTTTCGCGGTTATCGGGTCGGGGTAAACATCGGCACTCACGTTCTTGTTGACTGCAATTTTACCAAGTTCCTTCACCCAGACCTCCTGAGCTTCCGCGGAAGCTAAGAACTCCATCAATTTGCGAGCTTCAGGAGTATCGTTGAAAGCACTAACAAGGTCCCCTGCTCCTAACAATGAGTTACCATATTCCTCGTCGATGGGAGGGAATACAAATACATCGTAGTCCTCTCCCGCTACAAGATCAGGATCAGCGTCCTTGATGAAGCTTTGAATCAAGAGCCCCGCCCCAAGGGGTGGGGCTTGTAAAAGACAAATGAAAAACAGAACCTTCGATTTAATAACCGGAAATTACCAGCCAACCACAGCTAGGGAGGCAATCATAAATTATAGCCAACCAATGGTGATCACCAAGCATTCTTGAACGTACCCATTAATTTGTATTACTTTGTAAAAAATATTAGAATCGTATTAAGCAATCGATCAAAAATTGCCATGGAAGATACGATCTAATTCGGGTCAATTTTTCATTATGTTTTTTCACTTGCGGAGCTACCAAGACCACAAACGAAAGTTGTACATAAAAGGAGGGATAGTCCAATGCAGTTAAACAAAACGAAGCTGTCGGTCGTCCTTATTCTAATCGTTAGTTTGTTAAGTGTAGGTGTTCTAAGTGCGGAACTCGGTACGAAAAAGAACCCTGTTCAGTGGCTCTTTCCCCCATCCACTAACGCAACAGTAATAGAAGATGTGGCAAATGATATAGCAGAAGATCTGTTCGAGATGACGGGTATCTACATCGAGCCCCACGTTACAGCTGATTACGCTGCTTTAATAGAGGCTGTAAAGGCGGCAGATGGTGATACGATGGCAACGCCGACCACCAATCAATACACTACACTCTACTAGGAAACTAATGGAGGTGTTCACCCCAGGCTAGCAGCAGTTCGATACGGGTATCCTTACTACTTCGCCAGTGTCTACGCTCCGCGGGACGAGATGGACTACCATCCAACCACTGAAGGGGTACTAGAGGTTTTAGAAGGGAAAACCTGGATCTACAACGATGTGGGCAGCACGTCAGGCTACGTGGTTCCTAACCAGGTATTTGAAAATTTCGGAATCGAGATAGGAGACAAAGTGGAAAGCGGTGGACACACTGCTTCGATTATTGCTGTACTGGAGGGTAGAGGAGACTTCGCAACCTCATACGGTTCTCCTCCTACTCCACCAGAAGGTGTATATTTCAACTGGGAGTACGGCGACGATCCCGAAATATGGATCTGGAATCACAAGCTAGATAAACTTTATCCTGAAGAGGTAAGAGGAAAGATTTACGACGCCAGACAGGCTGCCGCAGAGACCGGGATGTATGAATACTGGGACGTTATCAAGAAAATCGGCGTAGTAGCCACCTTTGGGCCAATGCCCAACGACGCCCTTACTTTCGTTAACGATTTCCCAAAAGAGATGGAGGATAAGATCGTGGAAGCCGTGGTCGAACATATAAGGACCGAGGAAGGTTCCGAACTCTGGGGTGACTCCAACTTCTACGAGTGGACAGACGTAGAGCAAATTGGTGACGATTACTACGACGGTTACAGAGAACTAATCGGTATCCCGGTACCTGACTAAGAAGTACGAAGTTTGAAATTAGAAGAGGACCCGGCCTGTGGGTTCGGGCCCTCTTCGTTTTTCTTTTGTAAATTCTAGGCGGATATTTTGGCTCAATTAGAAATCAACAACCTGACAAAGATTTACCCACCGGACGTGCTTGCCCTGGATGATATATCCTTTGAAGTAGAAAAAGGGGAATTTCTAATAATAATCGGGCTGTCCGGCTCAGGAAAATCAACTCTCCTTCGGTGCATCAATCGATTAATTGAGCCAACTGCAGGTAACATCAAATTCGAAGGTAAGGAAGTAACAACAGCTTCAACTAAAGAGCTAAGGCAGATACGTGAAGACATCGCCATGGTTTTCCAACGGTTTAACTTAATCGAACGTTCTTTAGTTCTCACAAACGTATTAACCGGTCAACTGGCCGAGTTACCCCTCTGGCGAAGCTTCCTTGGAAGATTCCCGCGAGAGATGAAAAATCTCGCCCACCAAAAATTAGAAACCGTAGGCATACCAGAGCAAGCATTCAAAAGAGCTGACGAACTAAGTGGGGGTCAGCAACAGCGGGTCGGAATAGCCCGTGCCCTCATGCAGGATCCAAAACTGTTATTGGCCGACGAACCTGTATCCAGCTTGGACCCGGCTACCTCCGGGACGATAATGGATTACCTGGCCGAGATAAACAATCAGGGTAAAACTGTTATCACCAGCCTCCATTTCCTGGATCTGGTTAGAAAATACGGCACTCGGGCGATAGGGCTAAAAGAGGGCAAGATAGTTTACGATGGACTTCCAAAAGACATAGATGACGAAAAATTCAAGGAGGTCTTCGGTGAAGAAGCCGAAAAAGTTCACATTACCTGACCTCCTGAATAACGCCAAACCTTTCCTGTTGGATTGGCTTATCTGGGGCTACATAGCTTACACAGTAATTTTTCTCCTAGACAGTTATTGGTATACACAGTACGTGAATTGGTACGGAAGTTTAACCCTTAAGCCCTGGGGATGGGTGCTGACTGTACTTGGTACATTTGGGGGTGCACTGGCCAGCGAGAAATTCGGGATCTCCATCGGACTCAAAACTATCAAAAAAGCCAAAAGGCCAAAGCGCAAGCCATGGCTTTTCACCAACTGGGGGATCACTCTTGTGATCCTGGTGGTATTCACGTTCTGGGTCGGTTGGCTGACTACCGATATGGATCTCAGTATAATATCCAGGCGAGCACCAAAGACTTTCCACCTTTGGTATGGATTATCACACCCTGACTTCACCCACCTGATCAATATCGACGCTGCCCTGGAGGACTCTATAGTCGGAAGCTTAATTGACACACTCTTCATGGCATACCTGGCCACGCTTATAGGTGGAATACTAGCCGCCCCCTTGGGTTTTCTCGGGGCCAGAAATATCATGGGCGGTAGCTGGTTCAAGAGAGCGATTTTCTACGTCACTCGAGCTTTTTTTAACGTTATTAGGTCCGTGGAGAGTCTACTATGGGCAATAGTATTCGCAATCTGGATCGGCTGGGGACCTGCAGCAGGAACTTTTGCCCTGCTAATACATTCAATGGCTGCTCTGGCAAAGCTATTCTCCGAGCAAGTAGAGGCCATTAAGAAAGGCCCAATCGAAGCTGTACAATCAACCGGTGCTTCCTTCTGGCAAATCGTCAGATACGGAGCCGTCCCTCAGGTAGTACCCCAGTACACCGCTTTTCTGCTCTACAGGCTGGACATCAACGTCCGGATGGCAACGGTAATCGCTCTGGTGGGCGGAGGGGGGATTGGTCGATTCTTCTTCTACTACAAGGACCAGCTCGATTGGAACCAGGTGGGGGCAGTAACGATAATCATCGCTTCTGTAGTATGGATTCTCGACTGGATCAGTGGGAAAGCGAGGGAAAAAATAGTATGAGTGACCAAGGTAAGATTAGAGAAAGAAGCTCTTGGTTTTTCTGGAGAAAGATAATATTAGCGGCGTTTTTCGTGACTGCTTTTGTGGTGGCCTTAAACAGGATAAATCTCGACCTTACTTTGCTGGCCAAGAATTTTCCCAGCACGTTAAAGCTATGGTCTGCTTTTGCCAAACCCGATTGGTCCGTGCTGGGTGAAGGTATCAAGTTACTGGTCAAGACATTGTACATGGCCTTCATGGCCACCGCTTTGGCCCTCCCTTTTGCAATCGTTCTATCCTTTCTAGGTGCCAAGAACCTCATGAATTCACCAATCGCGCAGGCCATCTACACAGTGGTTAGGGGAATTACCAGCATAATTCGTTCCATCCAGCCGATTATCTGGGCAATTATTTTCGTGGTCTGGGTTCGCACAGGCCCGTTTCCCGGGGTACTTGCCCTCTGGGTCCACTCCGTGGCCGACATGACCAAACTCTTCTCCGAGCGGGTGGAAAGCATCGACGTAGGTCCAATGGAGGCAATTGAGTCCACTGGAGCGGGGAAACTTCTGGTTTTAATCTACGGAGTAATCCCCCAGATTATTAATCCCTACTTGTCATTTACCCTGTATCGCCTGGATATAAATGTCCGAATGGCTACGATCATAGGTATCGTCGGTGGCGGCGGAATCGGAATGAGACTCTACAGTTACATACGAAAGTGGAATTTCCCAAAGGCAGTAGTGATGACCATGTTAATCGTGGTAATGGTCTGGGGGATTGATTACATCTCAAGTCGCTTGAGGGAAAGAATCGAAACCGGCGGTGGCGGAAAAACGATAGATTACTCGATTTAATCTCCATACTTGCTCAAGTGCCGTGATAATGTATCTCGTTTGTTTATCTCAATACCATCATCCTGGTACACAATTTTCTTGGTCTAGGTTACGTTGATTTTCCGGATACGGGAGGGAATCGACTAGACCAGGTGCTTAAGTCCGACCGAGCACGGTGACTCGGTCTGCTGGATTTTACACGGTGACTCGGTCTGCTGGATTTTAATTAAAAGGTTCCATACACCTGGACCCAGGGACCCAGGCTAGTAGGTAAACTGGCAAGTTTACTGGAAGATTTCAAGATTGTACCACTACTGGTGATTCTGCGTTCGCACTTTAGGAGCCACCTAACTCTGTAACTTTGGATCGGTAACATCTCTAACCCCGTCACCTATCATGTTAAAAGCAAGTACGGTAATTAAAATTGCCGCTCCTGGCAAGAGAGAAAGCCATGGTGCCATAATTAAGTGATTAACACCGGCTCGAACCATGTTGCCCCAGCTCGGAGTCGGCGGAGAAACCCCCAACCCGATGAAGCTCAAGTTCGCCTCAATCCTGATAGCAGTGGCTACCCACAGGGTGGCCATAACGATTATTTCTCCCAGGATATTGGGAACTATATGCCGTCCCAGTATTCTTATAGGTCGGGCACCAATTGCCCGAGCAGCTTCAATATAACTTTCCTCTCTGATTGACAGAGTGGGTCCGTGGGCAATCCTGGCAAATCTAGGGGCCATAGCTACCCCAATGGCGATAACCAGTTTATCTAGACCACTACCTAAAACCGCCATTATCACCAGCCCTAACACCAAAGTAGGGAAGGAAAGACCGATATCCACCGCCCGCATTATCAGACCTTCTCCCCATCCTCCTAAGTATCCGGCAACAACGCCGGCAATCGAGCCAACAAACATCCCCAGCAGGACCGAGAAAAAACCAACCAGTAAAGAAATCCTGGAGGCCCAGATAATCCGGGAAAGCACGTCCCGTCCGTAATTATCTGTACCAAAAAAATGAATTCCTCCAGGCGCATCATACTGATTTAATACATCCTGCTCAACAGGCGAATACGGAGAAATTACAGGTGCCAAGATCGCAATCAAGCCGATCACTAGCGTTAAAACGAGCCCCATGACCGCTATCCTATTCTTACTAAACGTCCGCCATATTTTGCTCTTGTCGTCCATTCAACCCTCCTTAATCGTACCTGACCCGCGGATCTATAATTCCGTAGGACAAATCGGTGAGAAGATTGATTATCAAAACAAGAGCTGCATAAATCGTTAGGAAGGACTGCAAAGCCAAATAGTCGCGTTGCTTCATAGCCATAACCATCAACTTGCCAATACCAGGACGACTAAATACAATCTCTGTCATTACCGAGCTACCGATAAGTACAATCGAATAGACACCTAATACGGAAAGAATAGGCACCATGGCATTTTTCAAAACGTGCCTATATATGACGGTCTGTTCCCTTAACCCTTTTGACCTCGCTGTGGATACGTAATCCTGGCGAAGAATGTTCAAAATGGAAGAACGAGTCATCCGAGTCACATATGAAGTCATGATTAACCCTAAAGTAAGGCCGGGAAGGACTAAATGATAGATCAAATCCCCTATGTCCGTCTGGCTTCCCCCACCGACAGTGGGAAGAAAATTCAGCTGAATCGAAAAAAGCAACATCATCAATATTCCAAGGTAGAAGGCAGGAATTGACAAACCAGCTAAAGAGAGGATCCTGCCCAGATAGTCAGTGATAGTATTCCTCTTGACTGCGGTTATTATTCCCAGAGGAATTCCGAATATAGAACCAAGTAAAATACCAGTAATAGTTAGCTCCAGAGTAAAAGGTAAAGCGTAGGCGACTTGACCCCCTATAGGCCTTCTGGAAATCAGGGATTTACCCAGGTTTCCGTGAAACAAACCATTTAAATATTCGACATACTGTGCCCATAATGGCTTGTCCAGCCCCATCTTAACTCTGAGGTTTTCAATAGCCTCTTGTGAAGCTTGCTGTCCCAATACAGCTGTCGCCGGATCACCCGGGGCAACCCGTACGAGCAGGAAAACAAGGGTAAGGACAACCAACAAAGTCGGTATAGCCACCAACATCCTTCGAATGATATATGCCGTCATAATACCCCTAAATACAAATAATGAAGAAATAAAAAGAAGAAGGGAGGAATCCCCCCTTCTTCTCTATTGTTGCTGTTCTATTGATTTTTACTTCTCCACTAATTTGGTATCCCACTTTATCTGAGGAGTAAGTGCAAGAGTGGATTCGAGGTCATAACCCCACTCCAATCCCGGATTTTTCGCAAAAGAGAATCCTAAAACGGTAATTGGATATGCCGCGAGGTCTTCCAGGATCAACTTCTGCGCTTCTTTCCATAGTACTTCCTGGACTTCGGGATTACCGGCCGTCCGGGCTATTCCGATCAGGTTGTCTATGTTATCGTAATGAGAGAAGTTTGTAATTGCAGTTTCTTTGGTAACTATAGAATCCGAATGATAGAACTGGGTGAGCAAGGAATTTGCCGTGG
>CAZTJJ010000079.1:5348-7734 GCA_964614065.1 uncultured Thermotogae bacterium | reverse complement strand
ATTAAATATTTTCAACGGTTTCGGGCACTAATCGGTAGACTTATCCCGAAAATAACCTCCGAGCGATATGTCCAGCATAAGAGGTAAGAAAATTGTTATAGAGAGATATTACTGGAAAGTGAGGTTAGATAGGCTATTGTGATTGGTTGTCTCAAGTGACATTCCTCGAACCGTTCCTCGGAACCGGCAACCAAAAGGTAAACGTTGTTCCTTCTCCTTCCTGGCTATCAACAGTTATTTCCCCGCCATGTGCCTCAATTATCTGTTTGGAGATTGTAAGCCCTAAACCAGAACCGCCGGTTGATCTAGATCTGGACTTATCAGCCCTGTAGAACCGCTCGAATATATAAGGTAGATCGTCCTTCAGTATTCCCATGCCATTGTCAGAAACCTTCACTACTTGTTTATCTTGCTCCGTCTCTGCAGATATCGTAATCTGACCCCCGTCATAGGAGTATCTAACTGCGTTCTCTAAAAGATTTCGTAGTACCTGACATACTCTTCTCACATCAACCCGTATCACGCCATTTTCAGATAAACCATCTACACTTAAGGATAGGTTTTTCTCTTCCAGTTTGTGGCGGACTGAATCCACTGTCTGGTTTATCAAATCATTTAAAGAAACAGACTTTACATCTAGTTGCAACTCACCAGCTTCCGCCTTAGCCAAATCCTGTAAATCCTCTATCAACTTGTGAAGAAGCTTAGACTCTTCGTACAAGGACTCTAGAATTTCCCGATTTGGCTCCATAATTCCATCCTTCATGCTTTCAAGATATCCTTGTAAGTTGGCCGTGGGATTCCTCAACTCGTGGGCAATGTCACTCACCATGTCCTGACGCAGCTTCTCATTCTTGCGCAATTCTTCAACCATCGTATTAAACGCGCTGGCTAAGTCACTGACCTCATCCCGACAACGTACGTCGACACGCTGTGTCAGCTTACCCTCCGGTAATTCTTTTACGACAGCTGTCAACTTCTTCAGGGGACCAACTATAGTTCTCGAGAAAAACAAAACCATCAATAGGCCAGCTATTCCGGCAACTAACCCGGCCAGTAATACTGATTGGCTTACAGAATCAATAAAAGCACTCGCAATGGGGGATTTTCCTTTTCTCATGAGGTAAAGCTTTGCGACGGGTTTTGAATCAACGGTGACCGTCCCTGCCAACCACGACTCCTGGCTTCCAGAAATATCCTCTAACAAATCTCCGTTATGCTTTCCCAGTACTTGTCCTTGTAAGCCAGTTAACACAACGCTATTAGTTTTATTGTCTCCCATCTCATTAATCAAAGATTGCACACCAATCCACCCGTTATTATCTTTATAATAATTGGCGAGACTGGATAGGTTTCGATTGTATTCTCGTAGCTGATCTCTCGTCAGAAACTGATCAAACTTTGCCTTCGTGGTGTATGTAGCTACGTAAGTTATAGTCCCTATAACCAATGCAATAAGAAGGGAAAAAGCAATTACTAGTTTAAGGGTTAAGCTTAGTCTGGGCTTGAATAATCCAGTAAGGTTAAGCTTCTTGAAGTTCAAATTTATAACCTGCCCCATAAACGGTGTGAATAAACCTGGGCTCTCTCGGATCATGTTCTATCTTGTTTCTCAGCTTATTGATATGAACATCAATAGTTCTTTCGGTAACCCCGACATTTTCATCTCCAATTAGACTCAACAACTGCGATCTCTCAAACACTCGCCCCGGCTGCCCAGCCAGAGCTTTTAAGATTTCGTATTCAGTTGCTGTTAACTCTACAATTTGCTTATCAAGAAGTACCTCACGTCTTGTAAAACTCACCGTTAGTTCCCCGTGTGTTACCTCTTCCGGCTCTTTTCTATCCTCTATCCTTCGTAAGACCGCATTAACTCGAGCCATTAACTCTGCAGGACTGAAAGGTTTTGTCACGTAATCGTCCGCTCCTAAATTAAGCCCCTTCACGCGGTCCTCTTGTTCAGCTTTCGCTGTTAGCATAATTACCGGAACGTTCGATTCACGGCGAATTCTTTTACAGAGATTCAAACCATCTACACCTGGAAGCATCAAGTCCAAGATAATGAGATCAACTGACCTCCTTCTAAAAGAACGAAAGGCTTCCTCCCCGTCGTAGGCTTCTATCGGAGAATATCCTTGCTTCTCTAGGTGAAAAGACAACAATTTCACCAGCTTCTGATCATCATCCACGACTAAAACTTTCGGTTTCGCCATCCTAATCCCGCTCTTTAAGAGTTCACTCACCTTAATTTTAATAGAAAATGCTTTACTTGTCACTATTTTGTCTCGAAGGCCAATGTCGACAATAATGTACAGCTCCCGCACATCTTGGGTAGAGTCTAAATTGAAACATAACCGACCTTAAGAGTCTTAAGGGATTAGGAACC
>CAZTJJ010000079.1:0-5248 GCA_964614065.1 uncultured Thermotogae bacterium | reverse complement strand
TACTTGTGCTTTCACGTTCCCTAATGGTAAATCCACAGGCGCCTGCGGTAACTTGATGACTCTAACCGAATCCGGCAGAATTCCAAATCTATCTATTTCGTAATGTGCCATTCGTTGACCAGTAGAGTCGAACAAACTAATATGACCTTCCGGTCTTAACGGTATGTTCCCGTTATTTAAAAACATAACTTTGAATTTAAAGGACCTCGACGCTTCATCCTCGTTAATTACTTGAAAAGAACTTATCCTAGCGGAGGGTTTAGCGGTTGATGGTTCAATCGCCCATATCTTTATGGTAAACCCATAGCTAGCAAGCTTATTCATTGAGACCTGGGTTTGGTCTTTCCCAGTTTGCCCTGTCTGAATTAAATCAGCCCGTCCAGCTAGGTCCTGCTCTGGTACTGCGAGTACGCCACCCCACAATGCGCCCTCCGTATCGTCAGGCATAGTTACCTTATATCTAAATTTACGCGACTCCCCAGCCTGCAATGAAGCTTTTCGAGGCTGGACTTCAATATACGAGGTAAGAGAGTTCTTACCTTTACCGGGCTCCATTAAGACGATCTCCCCACTTTCCAATCTTTTCCAGTCACAGAGTTTTATGAGCAGACGTCTTTCTGTATCCCTATAATTGGTAAACGTAAAAGTCCCGGAAACAGTTTTCCCCGCTGGTATCGTAACCCACACCCCTAACGTGGAAACACCAATTGTTCCAAACGCTTGGAAGAGAATAAAACAACAAACTAATAACGGCACCAGGCAGAGAGCCCAGATTTTTCTATGCATATTCGGAACTGCCCCCAACATTTACTCTTCTATAATAGAAATATATTCCAGATCTCAATAAAAATATACCTCGAGGAGAAAAAAAACGCAAAATAGAAAGAGTTGACAATTCAAATCATAAAAACTCTGACAACTTTTAAACTCATATTTATTCGTTAAATCTAGTGGGTAAGCTAGTTGCGAGTACAAGACACAGAATTCCGTCAAGCCGACAGTTTCTCGGCTTTTTCAATAATGAGTACCTCCCACCCAGGCTTCTGTTTAATCCTTGACCTGATCTGATACTCACTCTTATCATCTCCAAGCAAATCGGATAATGGAGCCCATTCAGCTTCCTCTCCTAGTACTTCCACTATGTAGGAGATTTGTACACCTTCAACCAAAATTAGCAGCCCCAGGTTGTTGCTGGAGTTAAAAGTTACTTCGTAATTCTGTTCCTTTTCTTCTGAGAAATACCCAATTTGCAAAAGCCTATTCTCACTGGAGTAAGCCATCTGTAACTTGCCTTCGGTCAGTTGTACTGAAGCGTTTAAACTTGTGGACACAGGATTGTCTGCTCCGGAAATAGCAAAACACTGAAGCACCAAAAGTAAGCTACAAAACAAAGAGAAAGTTAACAACACATGTAGAAAACTGGTTTTCGCATAACCTGGACTTTCCTGAAACTCCATTTCCCCACCTCCTCGAAATTTCACTGCAATCCATTCATCAGAGTGCCCAGTAATAGGACCCGACTCACAAAATATTAATCAGATTGGGCAATTTTCAATGCTTTCTCCACATTCACCAAACCATAACCAGTCTGAGGATCATAACCTGCTCCCATTAGGTCCGTTGCCGATTGTTGGAGGATTTCCTTTAGTTCACAAACAGGAATGTTCGACCTGATTGATAAAACAAGTGCAGCCGCCCCCGCAACGTGAGCAGCAGCAAAAGATGTCCCCGAATGCCTTTCTGCTCTACCACCAGGTACTACAGAAAGAATATCCACTCCAGGCGCTACAACGTCCACAGTCAATCCATGGTTGGAATACCCCCAGGGATTACCACCTTTGTCAATTGCACCAACGGTCAACACCTCTTTCCATCGACCGAAATGCTGTACATTATCGCCACCATTTCCCGCGATGCCAACAACCAAAACGCCTCTTTGCACCGCCTCCTTAATGGCGGTATGGACAAATTCTGGTGGAGTGAGGGTCGGGTAGATCGAAAGGTTAATGATCTTCGCGCCATTTTCCACCGCGTACTCAATCGCTTCAACAAGGTTGCCCCAGTTATTAATGTACAGGTGGCCCCTACCATCCAAGACGCGGAGATCCATCAGCTTCACATTTGGAGCCACCCCACCAGTGCCGGTTGATCTATCCAAAGAAGAAGCAACAATCCCCGCGACAAAGGTCCCATGGTAGTTGATTCCCGTGCCAACAGTAGAACTAGAATCATCATCCCAAAAATCCCATCCGTGTAGGTCATCTATGTAACCATTCCCGTCGTTGTCCTTGCTATCTCCCGGTATTTCTCCATTGTTGATCCAAATTTGATTGTTCAACAAGTCGACAGCGAAATCTATTCCAGAATCTATCACTGCAACTACAATCTTTTCCGAACCTTTAGTTATTTTCCACGCACCACAGGCATTTATTGCCGATAAACCCCAGCGAACAGGGGGGTCTTGAGATATAATCTCTTCACGATTCAAGCTGAAATCCCAGCTGCCAGCATTTACAGTAGAGAAAAAGACCATTAAAACAAAAAAGGGAATAATGCTCAAAGAGACAGCCTTAGTTTTTACAGTTAAAAAAAACATACCAATAAATATTCCGCTTCCCACTCATATAGTATAGTGGAAATTGTAATTAGTACGTTACTCACGTGGTCACTCACCTACAGCAAATTATAACCTAAAGGCAGCAGCTCTTTCATCTTTTATAGAGCAGACAAAGATAGCATAATAGTTGGACTAAAGTCCAGTTTTGATTGGCGTATGGTGGTACAATCGGATTGATCCTTCTAATATGCTCACTTACATTAAACGTTGTTAAATCTAGAACTGTGCTAATCCGCAGCGTGATCAGGCCGAGCACGAGGAGGGCTATTTACCACGTTCTCACTGCTGTAAAGCTAGCAGCGCAGAAAACGAGGGCACAACCGTCAAATTTAGAGTAATAAAGGTCGCTTGCAAACTTTAACCATGATATTTGTCGGTATGCAAAGGATAATTTGACATTAATAGTACTAAACTGTTAGAATTATGTTGGTAGTGATATTTGGCGAATTTAACCAGCAGAAATCGTTCGCATGTTTAATGCTTTTGTATTTGTATTAACGTGCAACCTATAGATAGAGTTTGTTAGTTCGGTCAACTAAAAGGAGGAGTGCTTTCGTGATCTTTCAATTCAAGCACTTGCACTCTAGATGTATTTTCCTCTTTGTTTTTTTTCTTGCTTTGATTCTGTGCTTGCACGGTACGTCAGTTTTTTCACTTCCCGATGAGAGTCCAATAGTAACCGGCAATTGGTCGACGGACTTTCTCATATATCATGCTAACGACCCCTCGGCGAATTTTGACCTTAACTCTTCTCTTTCCTTTAGCTATAGCTTGGACGGTTTTGATTTAACCAGCCTCTCTCGATTCACCAATCCTGATTCCACTCCAGGGACTTTTCACAGACAGAACTTTGGATTAAATACAAGAATTGGCATCTTGGCATTGAATTCTAAAGTTGTCTTTTACCCTAAAGAGGGACGGATGGACTACTGGTTAAATGAAGCCTCAGCAACTTTTGCCGGAATTACTATCACTAACAAATTTTTGCTTCAACACACAATCTTAAGCTCTACCCCCAGGCCAACCTACGGTTACGGCGCAGGAACAGAACTGATCATTAGCGGGAAAACCTCTGAAGGTCTTTCAGTAGAAGTAAGTGGCCGATTTGGAATGGAGGAAAGCGTTCTAGAACAAGAAGGAATAGAAGAAGGTAGTGGATACGATATTGTCACTGATGGTGGCAGATTTCCCAACTTGATACCTTTTGCTTATCCACCATCTCAGCTACAGTTTGTGAGCTCCACTATAGAGTTGAGTGACCTTTCTTTAGGTTGTTGTACATTCGACAGTACCACCTGGATTAGCAGGGAAAAGGGCTTTGAATATACCGAATTGGACTTTTACATCGATTCCGAAAATATGCCAGTTTCCATTGATACCGAAATTCAATTTGCCCCCAAAAAGAAAAAGGGTTCGATCGACCCTCAGTTGATAACCGAAGATGAGTGCTTTGATCTATATTTAGATTTCAGTGAAAAAGATTCTAGCTCCTCTTATAACCTAGCGTTAAAGGGCTTCGGCCTCCACATTGACCAACCTTTAACGATAAGTAACATTACCTCATTGAAAGGGAATTTGTATAAGAGAAAAGGGGCTGATGATATCACGCTTCGAGCCTCAGATTACGTTATTGATCCCGTAACTCCAGCTTATTTCGATGGTCCTCTAAACTTTGACCAGGTGTTTTCCCTCGTCTTTCACCCAGGAAATCTGGCTCAGTTGTATCTGGATGTATACTTCAACATGACCGAATCAGACCAGTTGTTCGATCTCCAGAAGCTTACGGGCCAGGCTAAATACACAGTCTCCGAGCAACTCCAGGTTGGTACAGGGATAGCGATAACTCCTGAAGAGGATATTACTTTCATGTTGGAAATGGACGTATCCTTCTAACCACCATTCCTAGGAATAATTTGACCGTCCTCCGTAATCGTAATAGCAAGGCTCACGTTTAGACTCTGACCAGCGTCGATCAATAGAATATATGGCCCTTCCAGTGTGTCAAAGTTAACTAACCAATTCTCTTTATCAAATGAGTAGGTATAGTAGTCCTCGGTATAGCTATAAGGAAACTCTTGAACAAGCAAAACATCGGAACTTGGCTCGGTTTCAGCCACGGTAATTGTTGTATACATACCCCTAATTCTATGTTGACCGTTTGCAGGATAGTAAAGTCTCATATAAAGCGTGGAGTCTCTCAAGAACCCCTTATATTTCGGCCCAACCAAATGCAACTTGTAGACGTCGGGGCGGCTCAGAGTGTTTACATTTACACTTGTTACTCCATTCATACCTCCTGCTCTTCCAGCTACCGCCGGGGCAGGGGGCCTAGGGTTGTAAGAGTTGGCCTTTTGCCAGGCGTAATTGATGGAATTCATTCCTCCATTGTTCTTAATGTAGTTCTGGGCATCGTTCACGCTCATTCCCATTCTCAAACTCACCAGCTCTGCATCGGTTGCAACCGGTTCAGCGCCACGCGGATTCATTCTAATGATCGTTAGCTTCCCATCACTCTCAGCGTTTAGTTGAACCTTAGCGCTGATTTTCGGGTCGGATTCGCCTTCGTCACTGGATTTACCATTACCGGAGCTTCCACGGGTTGACGGGGGGTTATTTGTGTTACCATCATTG
>CAZTJJ010000078.1:2914-7959 GCA_964614065.1 uncultured Thermotogae bacterium | reverse complement strand
AAGTGCCTCCGAGACACCAAACGCGCTGTGCTAAGACGCTGCGGTATAAAGGTTACCACGGCGTAGACCAGAAAGAAGGACAAAAAGTTCAAAAGCAAAACCGCCTGAACGCTGAGGTTCTTACCCGCCTCCTTCAGCGGTTTTAAGTATTCGCTGATAGAGATGTCGGCTTTTTTGTTCGGAAAGGGAAACCAAATCCAGAGGATACCGGCGAGGGGCAGGGTTAAGGCATAGACCAGAAAAGGGAAACTCCAGTGCAGGCTCGCCAGAGCCCCTCCGAGAAGGGGAGCTATCATACCCCCGCCCGACCTGGTGCTGCTCAACCTGCCCATTACCGCCGCTCTTTTCTTTCCGCCGTAGAGATCCCCGATTAGAATTAAGGCCATCGGGGCCATCCCGGCTATCCCGATTCCCTGAATAATTCTGGCAAAAAGGAGGAATGAAAAACTGGGTGCAAGGGCGCCCAGGATTCCTGCCACTCCGTTTATGATAAGGGCGGGAATCAGGACGACCTTCCGCCCGTATCTGTCGGTTAGATACCCCATAGGGGGGAAGCTTAACGCAGTAGCCGCGGCGTAGAAGGTTATTACGAGACCGACTCTGCCACCCCCGACTCCGAAATGATCGGAAAGCGCGGGCAAGACTGGTCCCATGAGAGACCCTCCCATCATCCCCAAAAGCGCCACCGCCAGAATCATCACAAGGGTAGATTCGCCTTCCGGATCTTTGGATTCGTTCAAGCCTACGCACCTCTTTTAGTGTGACGTGAGATGTTTGTCCAACCGCTGGAACAAAGATTATAGGCCATACCCGGATTTCATTGTACTCCCAGCGGTTTTTTCAGCAAACTGTGCAGCTCGAGTCCTTGCGTTCGGCCACAACTCTGCATTCTCAATACTGTTAGTTCTTCTAAAACACCGCCCCCAGCGCGGGGACTGGCGGCTACTGAGGTTGTCTAATGGGGACTGGGGACTACTACCGCTGCCAGCACGGTATAGCGGATACTGGATATATGCCACCAAAGTTGCTTGTTAGATAAATGGTTCTGAGAATACTGCATGTATGCCACGAGAGTAGGCTGAGTACCCGCGCTCAGCCGGGAGGTCCGCAAATAAATACGAATGCTAATCTAAAGTTTTAACCGTCCTCAGAGACGCTACCCGGGCAAAGCATCGCTATTGTTTCGGCGAGAACCTGCTTGGCGGCGTCATAAGAAAAGTACTTACTTCCCAGGCGAAAATTGTTCTCGACCATCTCTTTTTGTCGCTCTTTATCCTTCATTAATTTTCTTACTTCCTTAACAACTGCCTCAGTTATTTGTCCGGACATTTCCACAAATTCGAATCCTAACAGAGCGATATCTTCTACATATACGGGATAACGATTGACCAGGGCGGGCAAACGAAAATAAATAGTTTCCAGCAGTGCGTTACCAAATCCTTCCTTTTGGCTGGGATAGGTGACAAAATCCGCGTGCAGGTAAGCATCCCATAACGAATAGCGTTTTTGTGGAGAAGCTTCCCGTGTTTGACCAAACATATCTGCCACGTATCGTAAGTCAACCCCCAACTGTGAAGCCAAATCACGAAGGTCCTGCAAATAAGCCATGCCTTCGTCACCTGCTTCATGGGCAATGAACAATTTATTCTGTTGGTGGGGGAGCTGAGACAATAGTTTGATAGAGTTTTCTATTCCCTTGCGCGGAACCACGCGAGTGGGTTGAAGGAAAAATATCTCATCTTTACTTATTCCCAGGTGTTCTCTAAGGTCCTTGTTGAATTCATCAACTTGAGGTGGATGTTCGGCAAATTTAAACACGTTAGGCAAGACTTTTGCTTCTATTCCCTTCCGTTGATGTAACACTTTTTTTGCAATGCTATTTATGACTAAATCACGTGACGTCGGAAGGTTCGGAGGAAAGTGCTTCTGCAAAATATTCTCCACCCGAGAACGTCTAAAACGCTGACGCTCCCACCAGAAGTCATGATGATGAGCAATTGTGGGAAACGAGTTCCCTTCTATAAACTCCGTGAGGGCGACCCCAAGAGGGATATTCATGGGCAGGCTTTGAGCGTTTTGGGTAAATAGGGCGTCCAAATCAAACTCCTCGACAAAAGCGCGGATTTCCTGGCGTAGCCCTGCCGCTAACTGGTCAATATTCTTAAGTAAAGTTGAATCATCAACTTCTGACCTACGGGAAAACGCTGCCTGTTGGATTTCTCGTATCTCGGGGTGATTAAAGCTCATCCTGGGTGCTAGATAACTTTCAGGAGTTACCCTGTCCAGTTCACCAGCACAGTAAAAAGTCTCGTGATTCATCTCCTGCAGGATCTTATCCAGTTTATTTACCTCCAGGGAGACCCCATCAGTCCCAGAAAGTCGCGTCGAGATAAACCCTATCTTCATCTTCGCCCCTCTAACCACGCCACTTGATAAGGAGATAGTTTTATCTCTGCCTTTCTTTCCGAGGTTAAGGAAAACGAGTCCCCGGAAATTAGATCGTGAAGACCTCGGGCTTTCCTTATCCCCTCAAACCCGAGATCTAACTCAATGGTTTTCTTATCTGGGGCAACGCTGTGAATACACAAGACAAATTCGGATGGATCGTCGGGGACCCTCAATAGCGCAAAAACCCCTTCTCCCAGGTTCAGAACTTGTTGATCGGAGGAGGGGTGAAACGCCTTTTGGTTCTTCCTTATTCTCAGGAGCTCCCTGTATCTACCAAAAACTCTTGCCATCAACGAATTGGGATTTGTTAATTCTTCTTCCAATTTACGCTGGGTAAATTTCTCGCGATTAATCGTCCTCTTTCTTCCTGTCTCTTTCATCCCCTGGACCCAGTTTCTTGCACCTATTAGGCTGTTGAAATAAATTCCCGGCACTCCCCGAAAGGCAAGCATGATTGCCTGGGATGACATAAACCTGTCCACCTGGAGCTTCATTTTCTCATCTCCTCCGGGGTCGGACAACGCGTCGAAATAGGTTATATTCAACTCGTAGGGACTCTTCCCTTCGTTATGGTCAGTCTTATAGGAAACCTTTCCTCCATGGGCTCGCGTCTGGCTGACCATTTCATCGATTTCACCTTCAGCCAGGATTCCCTCTGCCGGCCGCACCCCTATCCCGTCGTGAGAGGCGAGAAAGTTAAAAAACGTAGCATCGGTGTCGGGAAATTCAAGGTTTTCGGCCCACTCTGATAGCTTACGGGCGTCCTCAGTAATAAAGGTATGAAGGACCAAGGGGGGAAGGGTAAACTGATAGACTAACTGGGCCTCATCTTCCCCGTCCCCAAAATAAGAGACGTTTTGTTCGTGAGGCACGTTTGTCTCGGTAATCAATGCCACATCCGGCGCAGTAAGGTTAAGAACTGCCCGGAAGATCTTTACTATTCGGTGAGTTTCCTCCAAATTTATACAACTAGTCCCTGACTTCTTCCAGAGGTATGCTATCGCGTCCAGGCGGATGATCTTTGCCCCTTCCTGAACGTAGTACAGCAGTAACCCTATAATCTTTACCAGTACCCCGGGGTTAGCATAGTTGAGATCAATCTGGTCGCTGCTAAACGTAGCCCACACCTGTCGGCTCCCAGTGGCCGTATTGACTTTCGTTAGCAGAGGATTATCACGAGGCCTGACGATTTGAGATAAATCCCAGGAATCATCTACCTCGATAAAGAAGTTCTCAAATTCGTTGTCTCCCTCCAGGTATCGCCGAAACCACTGGCTCTGGCGAGAGATGTGATTTATCACCGCATCGAACATCAGATTGAACCGAGTCCCCAGCTTTTCGATATCATTCCAATTGCCGAGTTTAGGGTTCACAGAGTGATAATCCGTTACCGCGAACCCGTCGTCCGAAGAAAAGGGGAAAAAGGGTAAAATGTGGACAGTGTTGAATTCGTTCTGCAGAAATCGCATTAGAAAGTCGTTCAAAGCACGAAGCGGAGATTTTCCCGACTTTCTTACCTGATCTCCGTACGTAATTAGGACTACGTCTTCCTGAGAGAAGTATTTCTCTGGAAAGCTACCCAATTCGCTTTGACGATGTTCTCGAAATTCCTCTACTTTATCGAGAATTTGTTTCTCAACAGAAGGTGCCAGTGATTCTCCATAAATGAAGTTCAAATGCCGCCTTATTATCTTCTCTTCCATCTCTATCCTTTCACGCTACCCGCCGTTAAGCCTTCCTCGAGGAATTTCTGAAGCGAAAGGAACAGGATTATTACGGGTATGGTCGTGATTGTGGAAGCTGCCATCACGACGTGTGGCCGTGGCGTAGGATCGTTAAATATCATGTTTATCTTAATAGGGACGGTGAATGCCTCAGAACTATTGAGAAAGACCAGGGCGTAAAGAAACTCGTTCCAGGCGATCATGAACGTATAAATCGCCACAGAAACTAAAGCCGGAATGGAAAGTGGAATGGTAATACGCCAAATAACTCCCAACCTGCTACACCCATCGATCAATCCCGCCTGTTCTATCTCGGACGGTATGCTTTTGAAGTAGTTCGTGAGCATATATATCGCTACGGGCAACGTCTGGGCAAGGTACGTCAAAATGAGTATCCACAGATTGTCCTGAATTCCGAACCCAATGACGTTACCAATTTGGGAAAGCATGGCAAATAGGGGGATCATTAACAAAACGGCGGGGAATAGATAGATGAGCAACACCCCGTTCAGAAATACCTCCTTGCCACGGAACCGCAATCTAGCTATGGCGTAAGCGCCCAGCAGGGAGAGGATCACCGCAATTATCGCCGTGGGTCCGGCTACACGAAAACTATTTAGTAAATTTCGACCGAAGTTCCAGAACTGAGGATTGTTTGGGTTAAATAGCTCCTGATAGGCATCAAGTCGAAAAGTAGAGGGAAAGTAAACTGGCCTTACGCTACCAATCTCAGCATACGATTTAAAAGACGAGCTTATCATCCAGTAAAACGGAAACAAGATACTCGTCAGGAAGAAGGTCAACCCGGTCGCAAGTAGAAACTTGGGCCAGTTTATCCAGCGGCCGAGGTGGCCGATAAAGCTTAATTTCTCT
>CAZTJJ010000078.1:0-2814 GCA_964614065.1 uncultured Thermotogae bacterium | reverse complement strand
GTCCAGATAAGCCTGAGCATAAATACCGCGCCAAGTACGTATCTCAATTCGGGAATAGTAATATAACGAAATTTTTGCCAGCCCGTTGCTCCATCCACGGACGCGGACTCGTATAAAGTGCCGTCAATTGCCTGTAATCTAGCCAAAATCATCAACATCGCGAAGGGAAAGTATCGCCAGGCCGTAAACGCGATCACCAATATGAGTGCCAATCCTCGAGTCGATAGGTAGGCCTGTGGGTCCTGAATCGCTCCAAGACGCAGCAGTATATCGTTTAACACGCCGGACTTACGAGGGTCCAGGATCCAGCGCCACACGAAAGCTACGCTAACGATTGGGGCAACGTAGGGAAAAAGAAATGTGGCCCGGACTAAACCTCGAGCTTTAAACTTCCGATTCAACAAAAGGGCTGCTACCAACCCCACCAAAATGGTGAGAGCGGTTGAAACGACTGAATAAACCACGCTCGTAATGGCAGCCCCCCACGAGCGCCAACTATGAAATTTGAACGCCCAATCTGATACGACTTCGTGGTAATTTTCTAGCCCGACAAACGGGGCAGAGAAGATACTAGATAAGTTTCGGAGTGATACGTCGTGAAAACTTATCCATCCGCTAAAAAAAGCGGGGAAGATGATTAAACCAAACACTACCAGGGCAGTTGGAGAGACTAATCCCCAAGCGAGCCTTGCTTCCCTCGCCCGGAGTGAGTCCCAGTTAGCTCCCGGGGACCACCCTGAAGCTTCCTGTATCAAATGATACATGTTAGTACCCCCTTAGAAAAAAAGAAAGACGGGGAAGCCCCCGCCTTTCTCCTCTCCTTAATTCAAACTGCTTGTTACTTTCGGTCGGCGAGCATTTTCTCAACTCTATCCTGTAGCCACTTAGCTCCCTGTTCTGGCGTCATCGAGCCCTCTATCGCTATTCTATTAATGACCTGAGGTATCAGTAAGCGCCCCTCAATGTCTCCGATGACCGCTCTTTCTGTCGGGTCATAGTCAGGGCGGAAAAGCCATCGTTGCATATTTTCAAATCCATTAGCGATCTGATTTAACGTCTCGTCAGAATAGGACTCGAAGAAAGGGCTAAGCGTCTTCCACTCGTCCACGGCGCTTTCCAACACTGGAACTTTACCAAATGGCGCCAGGCTAAGTACGTCGATATAGCCCTCCTGTAGGAAATATTCGACAACGTCTGCGGTAGCAGGGTCGGCACCCTCAAAGATTCCCAGTGTCACTAGCTGCCCATAAGTGGCTGAACCGTTAGGACCAACCATCTTTGAAGCAAATCCCGTCTTTTGTGGTAAGCTCTCCACGGGGATCTCGATCTTTCCCCCTTCTTCTTTGCCCGAACCCTCAACCAAGTCATCCATGATGTAGGTACTGTAGAACAGCATAGCTGTCTGACCCAGCTCGTAAGTCTCTCGGGCTGTACGCCAGTAATGGGCACCGGGGACAGCACCGCGTTGAAGACTGGTGTAGAAATCGAGGGCTGCAACCATTTTGGGCGTGTCCATCGTTACGTTACCCTCTTTGTCAAACGGCCAGACGTCGTTTGATATTGCAACCTGTTCAAAGACCTGGTGAGGATAGTTCGAGCCGGGGTCAGTTCCCAGCGTGAGAGCGTATTCCAGTTCCTCCGCTTTATCAAGCTGGTCAACAGCGGCGTTTATGTCTGCCCAGGAAACGGGAGGGGTAAGGTTGTGTTTCTTCATGAGGTCTTTACGATACCAAATCGCTTGAATCCAGCCATCATAAGGAATGGCTGCATATTTACCCGTTGCCGGGTCAACTACCATAGATAAAGGACCGTTACGGAAATCCGACTCCCCGATGCTAGAAATAACTTGCTCGGCCATATCCTGGTCCAATAGCCCTTCTGCGGCAAAAATTGCTACACGCTCTACTCCCATTCTAACGATGTCAGGCAAGTTGTTGGCAGCTGCGGCTGCAGAGATTTTTTGACTTATATTGCCCTCATCTACGGGGACTATTTCTATCTTCACGTCGGGGTGTTTATCCATAAAGTCCTGGGCAACTTGTTCATATACTGCGATTCGGTCCGGTTCGTTGTCCGTTGACCAAAATGTTACTGTTTGTTTTCCAGAAGCGGCAAAGGAAATTGAACCGCCAATCAGAACAGACAAAATTAACCCGATTATTACCGCACGTTTCAACATTATTATTACCTCCTTGGTAGGTGAATCGTGCTTCAAAAAACTTCACTAACTTTAATTTTTAGATATCTAAAATTGATAAAAGAGATTGGTTGCTCTTGAATTATCCCGTCTAAATAGCAAACTATTCGCCCTATCACCCCCGTAAAATGATTAACTATTCTTTAAAGTAGTCAATTGCTTAAAGACAGATCCTTGGTAGCCACATACCAGGTAGAAAATAGAATTTGTAATTACAAATTTATTATACATTTGTCTCAAAAAATTGTCAAGTTGACAGGGAGAGTTCTGATATTTCGAACAGAAGGGGGATAAACAGAGTAAGAAAAAAAATTGCCGGTAGACTTACGGGAAGTGTAACGCCTAACTTAAAGCAGCTATAACCTCGGAAGCTCTGTTTACCGATTTGGCGGGAGAGGTCTGATTAAGCAGGACGCGCTCAAACATCAATTGCAATTGTTCAGAGATGTTGGCATATTGAACTAGTCCCGGTGGTGCCTGCGCGTAAGACAGTAAAGCCGAGACCTGGTGAGAAAAACGAGAGATTCTGGGATCCATGGCCTCAATTGCACCCCTTGTCGTGGGTACCCTATCGTTTTCTCCGCAAAAATTGATTATGGCATTTTTATTCATCACTT
>CAZTJJ010000077.1:2759-8153 GCA_964614065.1 uncultured Thermotogae bacterium | reverse complement strand
GTGCTGGAGGGCTTTCTCGGCTAATTTTGGTGATAACCAATAAAGAGTTGTAATAAGTAATCATTTTTATTAAACTATTATCAGAATAGGAGGTCAAAATGATTTCTCAAAAAATAGAAAAAGCACTGAATAATCAAATAAACGAAGAGATCTTTTCATATTACCTTTACTTATCGATGCAAGCTTATTTTGAACACCAGTCCTTAAGTGGATTTGCCAACTGGATGAACCTTCAAGCACGTGAAGAGCAGGAACACGCAATGCGCATCTTCCGCTACCTTATCGATCGCGGAGGAAAGGTTGAGCTAGAGAAAATCGAGAAACCAAAAAGCGACTGGAACTCACCACTCAACGCATTTGAAGAAGCCTACGAACACGAACAACACATAACAAGCAAGATAAACGAACTGATCGACCTTACAACTGAGGAAAACGACAAAGCCACAGCCCAAATGCTCGACTGGTTCGTCGAAGAGCAAGTTGAAGAAGAAGCTACAACTGAAGAAATAGTGTGCAAGCTCAATCTTATTGGAGAAAGTGGCTCCGGACTGTTAGCTATAGATAGGCAACTAGACCAGCGGGAATTAACCGACTAGAGCGAAGAGCAGATAAAAAGGCGGGAGTCAAAAAACCTCTCCCGCCTACACCATTATCAAAGGTTTACCTCAAGCAAACGCTCCATTTCGCCCAAATATTTGTCGTAAAGGGACAAGGTGTTTTCGATGGGCTCCCGAGTCGTCATATCAATACCGGCCTCCTTAAATAACTGGAGAGGATATTTACTAGCACCGCTTTTCAACAACTCCAAATAACGATTCCTCATAGATTCTCCCTGTTCTAAAATCTTTTTGGCCAGTGCTAGAGATACACTTATCCCTGTACTGTATTGATAAACGTAGTAAGATCGGTAAAAATGTGGAATCCTCATCCACTCCCAGCGGATCCTTTCATCAACCTCTGCTGGCTCGTAGTATCTCTCCTTTAGTTCACCAAATACTTTATTCAACCTCTGAGCAGTAACACCCTCTCCTTCTTCAACTAAATGATGAGCTTTGAGCTCGAACTCGGCAAACATGGCCTGGCGGAAAAACGTAGATCTAAAAGTTTCCAAAAAGTTGTCCAAAACATGCTTGCGAAAGTTTTTATCTTCTACTTCTTGCAAAAGATGTTCCGTCAAAAGTGCCTCGTGCAACGTGCTAGCAACCTCCGCCACAAAAATAGAGTATTCCGAATAATGATAAGGCTGATTGTTCGAGGTAAGCTGAGAATGCATAGAATGTCCAAGTTCATGGGCCAGAGTATATAGCGATGATATGTCATTTTTGTAATTTAACAACACAAAGGGCTGAGTATCGTATGCTCCCCAACTGTAGGCTCCAGTTCTTTTCCCGGGGCTTTCATAAACGTCAACCCATCTGGAATCCAATCCTTTTTTCACTCTGCTCTGATAGTCCTCGCCCAATGGAGCGATTGCTTCCAACACGTAATCCACTGCCTTTTTGTACTCTATTTCGGGTCCATCCGTGTTTACCATTGGAACGTAGACATCCCACATCTTCAGCTTAGAAAGTGACAAACTCTTCCTTTTTAGTTCTAGATGTCGGTGTAATAAATTAAGATTATCGTTGATCTCTTCCAATAAGGTATCGTAAACCTTAACTGGGATATTATTCTGATCCAGGGAATGCTCTCGCGAAGAATCATACCTTCTGGCGTTTGAAAGTTTTACATCCGTTTTCAGGCTATTGTTATACGCAACGGAAATAGTGTTGCTCAAATTGTTGAAAGTATCAAAAAAGTTACAATATACATCCTTCCGTAAATCCCGATCCTGTCTTTTCAACAGGTTAACAAAATTACTCAGCGTGATTTCTATTTCGGCGCCGTCCTCATCCACGACGGCTGGAAACTCCAAATCGGCATTAGTAAGATAATTATAGATATCACCAGGTGCGGACAATACTTCACTAAAATCGGCAATTAGACTCTCCACTTCAGCAGATCTAGTGTGTGGCTTAAGTCGCATAATGTCATCAAAATAGTGTCGATATTCCCCCAGCTTTCCATTGCCTTTGATTAACTCAGACAGCTCATCGCGTTCCAGGCTCTGGATCTCTGGTTCAATAAAACTCGCAATTGATCTGGCTTTTGAGTAGATACCCTGGGCTCTTGAAGTCATAGCTTGGTATTTTTGCTCTCGAGTATCTTCATCGCTCCGCATTCGGGCATAGGCAAACAGCTTATCTGTTTGCCGAAATATCTCTTCCCTTAGTTGAAGGACAGAAAACAGAGTGTCCGAGTCCTTTGTAGTTTCTCCCTGGTACTTCCTCAGTTCATCCAACCTATCGACTACATCCTGAAAGTCTATTTCACACCCTTCTTCTTCACTATAAATGCTACTTAATTTCCATTTGTACTTTTTATCTATTTCCTCTCTGGGTGTTACAATCCCCATGGAATAAAACCCTCCTTCTGCAGATGTATTAGATTGAAAATCTGGACGATTATTTAGTTTATCCATTTTACCTCATATTGGCAAATAGAATCCAAAATGTTGCACTTAGAGTACAAGTTTGCACTTTAGGTCTTTATCTGAAACAACGTGTTTCCACTACTCTAAGCAATTTTCCACAATCTCAAATACTCGGTGACAAACGATTTTGGTTATTTCCGTCCATTTCTTCTATAATAGATATGATAACGGCACCTGCGCAATAATTTTGTACCACCTACTGCACGAAGATTTTGACTCCTATTTTGGCAGAATAACTCCTGACACGAAAAAGGAGTGATTTGACGTGTCAAAGACGAGTTATTCACGCAAGTTCAAGTTTCGTGTAGTCATGGAAGCCATTAAAGGTCACCGTAAATAATTCGGAAAAGAACCTGGACACCAGTAAGATAACAGAAATTACCTCAAGATTGATCTCCCTGGTCAAATCCAGCAAGATGTAAGAATTTCAGTGACTTCAGAAACCTTCTCAGCTTACTGTCCTTGTTGGGAATTATCAGATTGCAACATGTCCTCCAAGGCTTTAGAGGCAATAGCAGCAAAGCTTTCTACTGGTTCTAGTCCCTTCGGGGTAGGCACAAGCCCATTTACCGGATCATCTACTGATATCTGTCCAGTAATATTGGTTTCTGTACAGAGAGGTATATAGAGAGAATCACTCGGATGCCAATTTAGGGTCTCTCCTTCTTCGAGTTGGCTGGCTATTTCCGATAGGTCTTGAAAGTTCTGCCGTCTTTCATCGTGAGGAACATAATAGGATCTACCCAGCTTGTATTTGGGATCGAATTTCTGTAGATTGACTTCTACCCCCTCTGACTTGTACTCGTCGAGTTGTTTTCGCTCCCCCTTGGTCAAGCCATAACAAGCGTAGTCCATCACATGAGCGGTGGTGGGATTATCAAGGTCGATTGGTCGATCGTAGATCGATATTATGCCCCGTTGAAAGGGCGTGCTGGCTTTTACACCATCCAGTATCTGCGTCATCATCTCTTTTAAGGTCCTGGAGGATAGAACTTCTTCACATTGGCTAATTAGGTCTCTTTGTTGCCTCAAGCCCTCAATTTTACCTCTGTATTTCCCTCTTTGTTCAAGGGATGGCTCAGGGAGTCCTTTGTCCTGTAGAACTTTCAGAAACGTATCTACAACATCGGCATCAAACTGGGTACCTTTATTCTGCTTGAGTTCTTTTATGGCCTCCTCCTTCGTCAAAGCATCCCTATAAGGGCGGTCAGATCTCATCGCATCCCATGCATCTACCACGGCCACTATCCTGGCCTCTAACATTATTTCATCCGCTTCCAGCCCGTTGGGATAACCATCCCCATCTACCCTCTCGTGGCTTTGTTCCACTATTCTCCCTGCTTTTGCTAAGTAATCGCTACCTTTCATCATTTCCCTTCCCCAAATGTTATGCTTTTTCATTATTTCCCATTCCTCCTCGGTTAATTCTCCTTCCTTCTCCAGAATTCTGTTCGGCACTTTTGCCTTTCCTAAGTCGTGAAAGAAGGCAGCGTACTTTAAATCCGCCAATCGCTCAGTGGAGAGGCCCAGCCTCTTACCTACCTCGTAACCCATACGAACCAACCGCTTCGAATGTCCATTCATGTGTTCTGTCGACTCGATCTCCTGGGCAAGCTGGAGGTAATCATCGATTTCTTCCCGCAGAAGATGAAAACTGGGTTGTGTAGAAGTGTACAATACGGTCACGTCGGTCCTTGTCTCAAACCAGGATTCCTCGGGTACCTCTGTTCTTGAAATATAGTCCCCGGCTTCAAGTTTTACCGGCGGCTCGGAGCCGGTATACTCCAATTTCCCCTCAAGCAAGTAAATAAATTCAAACCCCTGCCAATCTTCACTGGAATCCAGGTAAAACGTAGCTCCTTTAGCTATTTTCTGCTTCATTACCTCAAGAGACGAGTCTTTAGCCAGAAGCCTAATATCGGTATTGTTCTTTGCAACCCGATCCAGGTATTCCTCTTCTCTGTGAATAAAGGTTGGTATTTTCATAATCTAAGTGGAGGAAGTGTAATAAACAACCAATAGCTTGTCAACGAGAGAATTACGGTCTATTCACTAACCACAATTTCTAAAAGAAAAAGACCAGCTGAACGCCGGCCTTTTAGCATTAACATCAATTAATTTGAAACAACTTCAAGATAGGACAATCATTCCGTTACGTGGATAGGATCGACAAATACTAGCACCTTACCGTTCCCGTGGCTGCTCCAAGACGTACCTCCTCTTTCTTCAAAAGCAGGAGGGAGAACAACGATAACTTCTTCGTAGTCCTTCAACTTGTCTACATCTACGACTATTCCGTAATCGGACAACAATGTGCTTAAATATTCTGCATTTTCAACGTCATAATGTTCAACGGTATCTTCGCCGGCGATTGTCAACAGGCCAATTGCCGAGATAACTAGAAGCAACGCTAAAGATAAAACTATAACCTTTCTCATGAGAATTCTACCTCCTCGTAACATTGTTACTAATTGTTACAATCATCTTCTAATGCATATTATACTAACATTTACTCAGAATACAACATCCTAGACCAAAATCGAACAAAAAACACCTAAAAAGACTAGGGCCGTTTTTTTTATCTTTCAAGTTGAACATACGGCTAACGTCAATTTTTTAATAATCGTGTAAGAATAGCTCGGCCTAGGTATTTAATACCCCCCCATTCAATTTCCCCCACAACGGGGGGAAAAGTTACAGAAAGCCCAGTGCCTACCGATGTTCAGCTCTGCTGAAGGAGAAATGACCTATGGGGTTTCCCTGATAGGATACAATACGGCTGGAAACAAAACCCCAAATAAACGATTCCGTGGGTGGGGAAACGAACAAAAAATATTCACCACAATTGAACTACTTGATAC
>CAZTJJ010000077.1:0-2659 GCA_964614065.1 uncultured Thermotogae bacterium | reverse complement strand
GATAAAGACGTGAAAGATAAGTCAGAAAGTTTGAAGATAGTCAACGAGGATATTCTGAGAATCCTGGGTGAACAGGGAGGAAAATGTTCTCTAGAATGCATCAGTTCAAAACTGAATCAACCTTCTTCCTTCGAAAAAGCAATCAAAAAATTAACTAACCAAGAGTTATTAAGGCTTCAAGGGGACATCGCAAAATTATCCGAGAAGGGCAAAGCAACCGCTGGACTTATCTGTGAAAAACACAACGTCATTGAAAATTACTGGATAAAGAAAGCCCTGGCGGACGAGGAGGAAGCACATCAAGCCGCTCATCTACTTGAACACCACGTCTCCGAGAAAGTGATCGATAATATACGGACGATTTCTAAAATACAACGGCAAGGCACTCTACTGTCGGAATTCACTGGAAAAGAAGGAATGATTACCAATATTGTACTAGAAGGGGGAATGTTTGAAAGACTTATCAGCATGGGATTTTCACCAGGTGAAAAGTTAGAAATTGTGGAAAAATTATCGAATTCGATCGTCATTACGATCAAAAACAAAAAACTAGCAATAGACCGAGAAATAGCAAACAAAATAAGGGTTTTAGAAGGAGTACAGTTTTACGGGTGAATACTCTCAAAATAGCGTTAGTCGGGCAACCCAATGTTGGAAAAAGCTCTTTACTCAATGCCCTGGTTGGACCAAGAGTGACTGTTTCCAACTATCCAGGAACCACCGTAGAACTAACCAAAGCGGAGAAAAAATTCAATGGAGTGGAAATTAACTTCATTGATACCCCGGGAATTTATTCTATATCCGACCAATCAAAAGAAGAAAAAATTACCGAAAAAGTATTATTTGAAGAGGATCTGGATGGCGTCGTCGTGGTCGTCGATGCACTTTCCCTGGAGCGCGGTCTATACATAGTCCTTCAAATACTGGAAGCGCGCCTTCCAACAATCCTGGCTGTAAACTTCACAGAAGAGGCCCGCGATAAAGGCATAGAAGTAAATTACCAAAAACTCAGAGAGACCCTTGGTATCCCTGTTATTCCAATAAACCCAATAAGAAAGAATGGTATTTCCGAACTCCTGAAGGTCATTTCTAAAGTCGACACCTACTCAACGACCCCGTTTTCGGTACAGTACGATGATCACATCGAACAAGGGATAAAACAGGTATCATCCAAGGTAGACACAACAAAGTTGCCCAAAAGATTTATAGCTTTACGCACACTTGAAGAAGACAAGGACTTTTACAGCTACTTAGAGGACGAAAAGATCTTGGACAAAGTCAAAGAAAACCTGAAAGAACATCCCACACTAAACAACGATATAGCAATTACTCGCTACGGCACCGCTTCTTTTTTAGCAGGAGAAGTTACCAATATCTCCCCGGTGGATAAAACGATCTCCTGGGAAGACAAGGTTGACAGCTTTTTATTGCATCAAACCTGGGGGCCAGTGATCACTCTGTTGATCCTCTTCGGGGTGTTCAGCGTCCTTTTGGTGCTTGGCAACTTCACCCAGGGACTCCTCACGCAACTCGGAGATCGCTTACTCGACCCTCTCTCCGGGATGACCAGCTCTCTCACCACCATTCTTGTATCCAGAGGGCTTACGGGGCTTATAGCAGGAGTGGCTATAGCTTTACCATATGTATTTCTCTTTTACTTACTGTTAGGTTTTCTCGAAGATATAGGAGTTCTATCCAGGTTCATCGTTAACGCAGACAGATTTCTAAGAAAACTGGGACTCCCCGGCAAATCGTTCATTCCAATCGCACTTGGCCTGGGATGTACCGCGCCAGCAAGCAGGGCTACTAGAGTTTTAGCCACGAAAGAAGAACAATTTTACGCTTCCTCAATCTTTGCCTTTGTTCCCTGTTCCTCAAGAATTGCGATAATCATGGGCATAGTTGGGTTTTACGGGAATTCAGTGCTAGCGCTTTCAGTCTTCGTTACAATGCTTGCTGCAGGGCTTGTCTGGGCTTTTGGCATGAAAAAGCTATTTTATCTTGAAAGCGAACCCCTGCTTCTAGAGCTTCCTCCCTACAGGAGGCCCTTAATCAGCAATATATTCGCTAAAAGCTGGAACCGAATGAAGGAATTTGTATACCTCGTTATGCCATTGCTAGCATTGGGAGGCATAGTTTATGGAATCCTGGACTGGACAGACCTTGCGAATACAATAGTTAAACCATTGGCTCCAATTACCGGCTGGCTAGGTCTTCCCAACAAAACAATCATCCCTTTAGTATTTGGTTTCCTTCAAAAGGACTTAACCGGCTCCATGTTAGTTTCCGTCCTCGGCAGTAAGATTTCCTTAAGTTTGTCCGCCATACAGCTCTACGCATTTGGCGTAGCATCAACCATCGGTATCCCATGCATAATCGCTTTTGGGGTACTCGTCAGGGAAATAGGAGGAAAGAGAACGACTCTCCTTACCGTAAGCACCATAACCTATGGCTTCCTCATTGCAGGTATACTTCTCAGAATAGCCCGACTCTTTTAACATTTTTGCGATACCGCCGGCAGATCACACCACACAGTTCGCATCCTTGCTGCATCTTTCTTCTTCAGCAAAGCTGAACATCGAGCAAAACCCAACATCAAAGTTCGAAGAAATGAGCTTACAACCCTAGCTTGAAGGTGTTACAAGGATAAAGAAAAAGG
>CAZTJJ010000076.1:4589-8318 GCA_964614065.1 uncultured Thermotogae bacterium | reverse complement strand
GGAAGGACTTTATGAGTGTCTTCCCAAATAAGGTCAGTGAGTTCTTGAGCCGCTTTTACTTAGGCATGGAATTGACAAACGAACTAACTGACATGTACGATCAATACGGTGAAGTCGCAGGCGAAAAATTCGCCAAGAAATACCCGAAAGCCGTTGATTACTGGGTTAATGGGATGGAAGCGTTAAAGTAAAACACATCGAAATAGCGTAGAAGCAATCAGGGCATTTATTGTTTTACATTCATCACAACCGAAAATAGATGACAAAAGGAGGATAACGTGTTTAGTGCCAAAATGTCTGTTTACAAATATCCTTACATCCAAGTGTTGTCAGAAAGCGACAGAAAACAAATCTACCGAGGGGCACTTGAGATCCTCCAGCGAACGGGCATCAAAATCGAGCATAAAGAAGCACTAAACATGCTTTCAGACGCCGGAGCAAACATAGATGACAACATTGCTTACATACCCCCAAATCTCATAGAGAAAGGTCTATCGAATGCCCCCGAAACAATTCTAATATACGACCGTTCGGGCAATCTTTCCATGCGCCTGGGTGGAAGAAATAACTACTTCGGTACAGGTTCGGATACTCCCAAAACTCTAACCCTCGATGGTAAAGATAAAAAAACAACAAGAAAGGACGTCGAAAAAGCGGGCATCGTCGTGGATGCACTTGAGAACATCGACTTCATAATGTCTATGGGATTAATTCAAGATGAACCAGTAAACGTCAGTGATCTTTACCAATTTCGAGAGATGTTATACAACACGACAAAGCCGATCGTTTTCACCTCACATGACAAACGGGGTAATGAAGATATAGTTCAAATGGCATCTATCGCCGTTGGCGGGAAAGAAAAACTGGGACAAAATCCGTTCATAATTCACTATATCGAGCCGACCACACCACTCAGCCATTCCAAAGAGGCAATAGACAAACTAATCTACCATGCGGAGAAAAAAATACCCATGATATACACTCCCGCTCCATCCGCAGGTGCTACTGGCCCGATGACTTTTGCTGGAACACTAGCACTATCTGTTGCAGAATCCCTGGGTGGAATTGCTCTTGCCCAGCTGATTAATCCCGGGGCTCCCGTAATCACGGGAGGAGTTTGCTCGTTACTTGACATGAAAACCTCGTCTTACCTTTACGGCGCCCCAGAGACAGCCTTAATGCATGCTGCTCTGTCGGAGATGAGCCAATTCATGGACTTACCTATGTACGGAACCGCGGGATGCAGTGACTCTAAAATCCCCGATGGGCAGGCTGCCCTTGAGGCCATGTTTTCTATCACTACCCAGATTCTGTCCGGGGCAAACTTAATTCATGACATAGGCTATCTTGAATCCGGAATGACATCGTCCCTAGAGCAGATAGTTATGAGCAACGAAATAATCGAAATGGTAAAAAGGCTTGGTCGGGGTGTGGACACGGAAGAGCTACATCAAGCAGCAGATCTAATCGACGAAGTGGGGCCAAAGGGCAATTTCTTAAGTCAAAAAGATACAGTTGAAAAGTTCAAAACGGAGATATGGGAACCTGAGTTAATTGACCGCAGTAACATAGACGATTGGGAAAAAACGGGAGCCAAAACGATGGGGGAGAGAGTGAATGAGAAAGCCCAGGCTATACTCGACAAACACAGCCCAAAACACCTCGCCAAAGATAAAACAGCGGAGATAGATAGGTTGATCAAAGCAGAACGAAAAGATCGTGAAGTCAGGTATTAAAGGTGATAGACATGTCAGAAAAAAAGGAGAACTTAACAGCAAGTCATCAAGAAAAAGTAGGCTTTCAAGTACTTTCCAAGGATCAAGTCAAGAAAATTCACCAGACTGCACTGGAAATCCTGGCCCGAACAGGGGTGGAATTTCACCTTAAGGAGGCGAGAGACTTATTATCTAAAGCTGGGTGTAGTATAGATGGTAGCCGAGTGTATTTTCCTTCTCATCTCGTTGAATGGGCTATAGAAACTGCGCCATCGGGAATGACATTATTCGATCGAGATGGCAAAAAAGCCACCTTTATCGGAGGAAATAACGTCACTTTCGGCCCGGGACCGACGCTTTTAAATATCCGTGATCCCAAAACGGGCAAACGTCGGGGGTTCACAAAACAGGATGTGGTAAACGTGGCCCGCCTGTGCGATGCCCTGGCTAACATCGACTGGCTAATGGGCTTCGGCACAATCAGCAATGTTCCAACTGAAAATTCCGATCGACATGAGTTCGAAGCCATGGTGAAAAACACCACCAAGCCAATAGTGGTCTGGAGCTACACAGAAGAGGGCACAAAGGACATCATCGAGATGGCGATCGCAGTTCGAGGAAACAGGAAGAATCTCGTTAAAAAACCATTTATTATGTCACTCTCCGCACCAATTTCGCCCCTTGCCCACAACGAAGATTCATTAAAAAAAATTATACTAACTGCAGAAAACGGCGTTCCAGTAATTCACGCTCCGGCCATACAGGGTGGTGCTAATGCCCCCATAGGTATCGCTGGCCAACTTGCCCAGGGCACCGCTGAAAACCTTTCAGGACTTGTCTTAACCCAGTTGAAACGCGAAGGCTTGCCCTTCTTCTTCGGCGGCGTTCCATCCATTATGGATATGAGGACAGCAATACTTTCATACGGAGCCCCGGAGATGGATTTGGCCCTGGCTGGCTATATGGACATCGCCAACTATTACAATTTACCCACCTGGGGAACAGCTGGTTGCAGTGACTCGAAAATCTTTGACCAACAGAGCGTTATCGAGGGTGGTTTCTCTACACTGATCTCTGCTCTAAGTGGGGCAAATCTCGTCCATGACGTCGGCTACCTGGAAGCGGCCTCGACCGGTTCGTTTGAACAAATAGTAATGGTCGATGAAACAATCGGAATGGCAAAGAAATTCATAGACGGAATCAAAATCAACGACAGAACGCTGGCCCTGGACGTTATCGACGAAGTGGGGCACGGTGGAAATCACTTAACACACAGCCACACGCTGGACAATTTTAAACAGGTTGCCTGGCAACCCACCCTTCTGGATAGGAACCCCAGAGAAACCTGGGAGGCAAGGGGAAGCAAAACTTTTGAAAAGAGAGTGAATGAAAAGGTACTCAAGATACTCGAGGAACACGAGCCTATTCCCCTACCGGACGACGTAACGAAAAAAATCGACCGGGTGATCAATCGGTTATAAGATCAGAATCACTTCGCCGAAATTATCATTGGTTCCGCACACCAGTACAGGGATTATTCAATGATCTCATTCCCCCGAACCGAACGCTCACAGGTAAATATTTAACTTCAGAGGGCCTTCTCGTATAATCAAGCAGAAACAGAGCTTGAACGAAGATGAAAGGCGTTCAACTGCAACAGATTGAGATGATCAAAAATGAAGGAAAAAGATTATACCAAAATTGATGGTAATTCATTCTACAAGGCTTTCGCAAAGGGCGCTGAACAGGTAGTCAAAAAAAGAAAGCTTTTAGATAAAATTAACGTTTTCCCTGTAGCTGACAGCGATACTGGGAAAAACATGGCACAAACTTTACGGTCAGTAGCGGAACAGACCAGTCCCACAAACTCATTCGGGATAGTCAGTAACAACATGGCTCGAGTTGCTTTGTCTAGTTCGCGCGGAAACTCAGGAATCATCTTTGCTCAGTTTCTAAATGGAATATCCGAGGCGGTTGGAGAAAGAGAGTACCTGCAAATTAGCGAATTCGCCCA
>CAZTJJ010000076.1:1554-4489 GCA_964614065.1 uncultured Thermotogae bacterium | reverse complement strand
GATACTTATTCCTTTTTGCTCGAAAACTACGACTCGGTAATTTCGTTACACATAGCCGATGCAATAAGCGGCACCTGGAAGGCAGCAACCAAAGCAGCAAACAACATCGACGATAGCAGTATCACCGTAATCGACTCCCGGCAAATCTCTACTGCACTGGGGTTAGTGGCAAGAAAAACTGCTGAAGTAATACATCAAGGCGCTTCCCACGGTGAAGTAGTAGACTACGTAAAAAACTTACGGACAAAGGCAAAAATCCTGGTCAGTTTAAAAACACTCAAGTACATGGTGCGAGGAGGCCGGATTAGCCCGGTAAGCGGCTTTATCGGTAAACTTTTGAACTTTAAACCCATAATCTCCCTGGGCGATGACGGTGACTCAGAGTTACACGGGAAACCTTTGCTTCGAAAGACAAACTACAAGCAGATGCTCGATTTTCTCAAAGATCCTCACAACGGTTCACCAGTTACGAATTATGCAATCGGCCACGTCCATGCACTTGAGGAAGCAACGATCCTCACAAACATGATCGAAAGCGAAATGGGCATGAAGCCCGAGTACACGATGGATATCTCCCCGCTAATTGGTTCACATGCAGGCATCGGGGCAGTATCCGTTTCCTACATAACGGAGTAGCTGTGTTACCGCTACCTGCCATCGTCGTTCCAGCAGTATTTCTCTACATGACACTCTTTTACATCATCGCCCAGTTGAAACGAGACTATTCCGTAGTCGACATCGCCTGGGGGTTTGGTTTCGTGATAGTGGGCGGGTTATCGTTAATTTTCAGTCCAGAATTCACGTTGAGAGGGGCCATCGTAGTAGGGTTAGTAGCATTATGGGGAGCGAGACTCGGAATCCATATATTACAACGGAACTGGGGGAAACCAGAGGATTATAGGTACAAAAAGATGCGTGAAAACTGGGGCAAAAATGCTCCAGTTTTAAGCTTTTTCCGAATCTTCATGGTGCAAGGAGTACTAATGTTAGCAATCTCATATCCACTGATCTTAATCAATTACTTCCCCAGGCCTGACCTGACTGCTCTAGATGTAGCGGGGGCTGTAATTTTCCTCAGCGGTTTTGGGTTCGAGACCATCAGCGACTACCAACTATCTCAATTCATCAAATATCGCAAAAGCGAGGAGAACCGGATAATGACCGATGGTCTATGGCGATACAGTCGTCATCCAAACTACTTTGGGGAAGCATTATTGTGGTGGGGAATTTTCTTCTTTGCCTTACCGGTAAGGTTCGGATGGCTTGCCGTGTTCAGCCCAATGGTCATAGACTATCTATTGCTTAACGTTTCTGGTGTTCCGATGCTTGAGGAAAGATACAAAGACGTTGAAGAATATCAAGAATACTCTGCAAAAACCAACAAATTCTTCCCCTGGTTCCCGAAAAACAGAAACTAATCGATTCTTTCCAGTTCAACAGTAAAATGGCGTAAAATAGGTGCCTGTTTAACTATTCTCAACCCTCTAGTGTATTCCTCTCGTCTTTGATAAACGTTTCCCAAACCTACAGCAGCATAATCAAGATGGTTATTTGTATACGTTCTTCGAGGAACCGCCAGCCTCAACATTTCCAACTGGGGATATCTATTCTGGCCTGTATCGGGGTCTCGATCAGCTAGAAGCGTTCCAATTTCTACTCCACGGACCCCAGCCTCGAGGTATAATTCGACGGCCAACAACTGAGCAACAAACTCTTCCTGGGAAACATTGGGCAGGGTATGTTTGGCGTCAACAAAGATCGCGTGCCCACCAAACGGTGTCAACACAGGAACGCCATATTCCTGCAATTTAGAACCAAAATGCTGGATCTGTTTAATCCTTGAATCGAGATAATCAAATTCTGTAGACTCTTTCAAACCCTGAGCCAGAGCAGCCATGTCTCTACCGGCCATTCCCCCATAAGTTACGTAACCTTCCTTCATTATGTTATGAACCTTGGCCTTATCAAATAAGTCTTTGCTCCTTAAACCTAAGACTCCTCCGATATTTACGATTCCGTCTTTTTTCGCGCTCATCGTAAACCCGGACACGTGAGAGAACATCTCTTTAACTATGTCCCTAATGCTGGTTGCCTTATACCTCTTTTCCCTGGTTTTGATAAAGTACGCGTTTTCGGCAAACCTGGCCGCGTCAAAAAACAACGGCACTCCGTATGTGTCACACAAATTAGCAGTTTCAGATATGTTTTTCATGGATACCGGCTGACCACCAACTGAATTACAGGTAATGGTCAGCATAACCACAGGGATGTTTTCAATGGGGTTCTCCTCAAATACCTCTCTCAGCTTACACAAATCAATATTGCCTTTAAACGGATGATCTGAGGTAGGTTTCTTGGATTCATCAATAGTACAATCAATCGCTTTGGCCTTCCTGTATTCTATATGCCCCTTGGTAGTATCGAAATGTTTATTGCCCGGGACCAGATCTCCTTCCTTCAGGACCGTCGAGAACAGGACATCCTCTGCAGCTCGCCCTTGATGTGTGGGCAGAAACCTGTCGAATCCCAGCAATCTCTTCACGGCGTTTTTCAATTCATAATAAGAATCGGAACCGGCGTAACTCTCATCTCCTTGCATAAAACGTCCCCACTGCTCGTCACTCATCGCCCCTGTACCGGAGTCAGTCAACAAATCGATAAAAACCTGATCGCTTCTGAGGTTAAACAGGTTGAATTTCGCTTCTCTGATCCAGGCTTCTCTCTCTTTCCTGCTGGACTTATTTATCCTTCGGACTGTTTTTATTCTGTAAGGTTCAGCGTAAGACAAGTCCATTAAGCACTCCTCCTCTCGGATGTAATTTAGTATACCTCAATTCTTTCACCTCCGCCAAAAAGGTCCAGGCATCCAGTGATAAACCTTGATCAATTCCCTTGTTTCTTCCCACGATAGCCGGGGTTTTCGAGCCCCGGTGTT
>CAZTJJ010000076.1:0-1454 GCA_964614065.1 uncultured Thermotogae bacterium | reverse complement strand
AACGTAATAACGTCTCACAAGAACGAAAGCACAAGGTTGTGGAAAACTCCATCAAAAACTGGCAAATTGGTATAAAGAAGGCGAGGCTGAAAAGCTGAAGGAATAACTACCCTAAAAAACAATTAGATGAAAAAACAATTATAATGACCTATAGGTGGGCAATTCTGGGGTTATTTTCTTAGAAAAGAAAATTTCAATTCCTCAAAATAACCGGAAACTTTTCCGGTTTACAAAGGACATTTTACCTACCTTTATTAACAAATTGTGGAAAACTCTGTGGACAACTTGTTAATATCTTGTAGATATCTCCCAATTTTTGTGGAAAAACTCTGTGAAAAAATATTTTCTAAATTCTCCACACAATCACTCCACATAATTTGGGGCTTTTACACAGGCTTTTCACATATTTATAAACAAACAGTAACTCTTAACCATCGGGGATCAGAGACGGTTTTACACAGTATTCCGCGCCCCTACTTCTACTACAAACATTCTTGGACAACTTTTTTTATTTGCTAAAGTCAACTCCCAAAAAAAAGCAGTAAGGAGGCTGAAAAATATTCAAAAAATCGATAAATAAACTGATAGGCCCCTAGTTAACCTGCTATGCTAGGGGCCTGTCAAAATATGTTTTTATTCAATCTCCACGTCTACAACGTTTTCTTCTTCGATTGGTTCCTTTAGAGGTACTTCAATGTGGAGAATACCGTTTTCGAATTTGGCATTGATATCCGCAGGATCGTCAATTCCTTCAGGGAGTGGAAAACTTCTCTGGAATTTCCCGTAACGTCTACCTTTGCTTAAGTAATTTTTATTCTCGGTTTCCGTTTCCTCTTTTATTTCTCCACTCACCACCAGGCTGTCGTCTCTAGTTTGTACCTTAATGTCTCTTTTTTCCAGTCCCGGCATTTCTACTTCGTAATTGAGGTTACCGTTTTTCTCATAAATGTCAGTGTTGCCAAGTCTACCTAAGCCTGTGTTAAAGAACTCGTTTTCGAGATCCTGGAAAAATTTGTCGAACAAACTCCCTGATTCAAATGGTCTAAGTGATCTATTGTTGGACCAGATTGAAGGTAATCTCATTGTAGCACACCTCCAAATTCAGTGATTTTAGCAGTCTTGGGTAGAGTCTGCTAATTCAGTAAAATTATAATAAGCTTCCATAATTTGTCAAGGGCTATCAGGGTATCGAAAATACTGAGCATTTCCGATCAAACTCCGTTTTACAAGTATGAACAAGTTATATACTTGAAAGGTTCTGTTATTTTTTGTTATGATATATTTCGAGTTTGTTTTACTTTGTTTTTTTATCTTTGACCTCTTAACTATCGGAGAGTTAATTGCATGAACCATATCTACGACGTGGCCATTGTTGGTGCGGGAGTTATTGGTTGTGGAATAGCTAGGGAACTTTCTCGCTATGAACTGAACGTGGCAGTGGTGGAAAAGGAACC
>CAZTJJ010000075.1:0-8633 GCA_964614065.1 uncultured Thermotogae bacterium | reverse complement strand
TCGTCACCAGAACTTTCATAGTTCTTTTGGGAAGAGCTTTTGTCATCTTTTTGTTGATTTTTCTGTTTTGTGGGATTCATTTTTACCCCCTCAGATCGATACATCTGGCACAAGATTATTGTAACTTGAGGGTTCAAACAAGGGTATATTTGGCAAAGATTGTTTTAAAAAGTCGATTTGTAACTTGAGACGTGGTTGCCATTCAGCAGTTTGTCCTTATTCGCACTATTAATTCTGTAGCAGCATCCCGTCCTGGCGTAAAGGACATGTTACGCTAAAACGTTCCAGCCCGTTTCTGACCTTAGAAAATCTTTTGGGGTTTTAATTAAAAAATTATCCGTCAACAGTTCTCTATCGGGTTCTGATGTCATCAACTGAAACATAGCTCTCGGTATCTGAGCCTTAGCGTTACTTAGCAGGTTGTATGCTTTGTCTCGGTTCTTCTCTTTTAATGCATTTTGCGCGGTTTCCAACTCACTTATTGCTTCTTCGATTATGGCGACGGTCGGAACCGTTGGAGCACAGGAGATGTCTGTGGGGGTAGTGGACACACGAGAAATTGTTAGCGTCCATCCTTCCTTTAGAGAAGTGCAGCAGGAACTACGGGACAGGCAAAACGAGATGAAGGCGGAAAACTGGAGGAGCTCGAAGGACAAGAGGCAAAAGAAAGACAGCAGGAGATGCAAGGAGAACTCTCAGAACTTCAACAAAAACTGCAGAGAGAAGCTTTCGAAAAGGTTTACGAGGATATAGGAAACATAGCCGGTGAACTCGGATATGACGTCGTGATCAGCAGGGGCGGAATAGTTAGTGGCAGAGCGAAGTTAGCGGCCGAAGACACAACCGAGAAGGTAATAGTAGAAATGGAGGAAAAATATGACCTCGGTTAGCCCGGAACTTAACTGGGGTTAACACCTCTGACAATTCAAAAACGTAATTCTCTTACTGAATGCAACAAAAGGCGACCCGTTTGGGTCGCCTTTTGTTTTTTGTGTCAATCATCTATAAGGGTTCTCGCGGGGACGCTGCACTACCTAATCTCAGTAGGCTGTGTTGGTTTGAAAATGTTTTCCGAATATTTTACTTCTCTTTATACCAATCGCTATCAACGTCATTTCTCACATATAATCCCGCCGATCTATCATTCTCTTCGTAGACTTGTTTGAAATTGCCCTCAAATGAATCGTTCCCAATCTCCACATCGCCCCCTATCTTGACCGAAGTCAGATTATTCCCTAAAAACGCCCACTCTCCAACTTTTTTTACTCCTTCAGGTATCTCAATCGAAGTTAAATCATTTCCCAAAAATGCCCACTCTCCAATTTCTCTCACGCTCTCAGGTATTTTCAATGATGTCAGGGCATTAGAATTAAAACCGCTTAAATATTCCACTCCCTTTGGTATCTCAATCGAGCTCAGATAATTTCCTGCAAATGCCCGATCCTTGATTTCTTCCACTTCTTCGGGTATCTCAATCGAGGTTAAGTCATTTTCCTTAAAAGCCGCCTCTCCAATTACTCTTACACCGTCCGGTAATTTAACTGAGAAGTAGTCACTATCGCCAAATACTTCCTCTTCAATTTCCTTTACCTCTACTCCGTTTATTTGAGAAGGAATAACCACGCTAAATCCCCCATAGGTGTTATAGCCTGTTATTGTTCCCGTACTGGAGTTGAACTCAAAGTAACCCGGATCGGTTATTTCCTCCTCGTCGGTTACCTCAGTGCCCCTCTCCTCCCGCTGGTACCAGCCACCATCAGGATATTCTCTTGCGTATTCACCCGCAGCTCTGTCGTGCTTTTCATATGTTTTTTTGAAATTGCCCTCTATTGAATCACTATCAACCTCTACTCCTTGTCCTATCTCAATAGATGTTAGCTCATTTCCCGCAAACGCCCCGTGTCCAATTACCTCCACTCCCTCAGGTATTTTCACCGATGTCAGGGCATTAGAATTAAATCCACTTAGATATTCCAACCCGTTGGGTAGATCAATCGAAGTCAACTCATTTTTCGCAAATGCCCGATCCTTAATTACTTTAACGCTGTCCGATATCACAACGGAATTTAGATTGTTAGCCTCGAACGCCCGATCCCTAATTACCTGTAAGCCATTCGGTAATTCGATCGAAGTTAGCTCATTTCCCGCAAACGCCCCGTGTCCAATTACCTCCACTCCCTCAGGTATTTTCACCGAGATTAGACCATCGTTTTCGAATGCCCACTCTCCAATTTCTCTCACGGCAACCTCATTTATCCGGCAGGGGATTACTGCGTTTCTCCCTCCGTGAGATCTATAATTCATTATCATTCCTGTATCTCTATCAAATTCGAAATATCTCTTATCAGTTGCTTCCTGACTCTCGGCTAAGACCTGGGTTGAAGAAATACAGATGAAAATCAATACCCCCATCAGCAGAACTGAGAGCAATTTAGTTTTATTTCTTTGGTTAAACATGTTTATCCCCTTGCTTCCGGAAGCGATTTCGCGAACCTCTCCAAACCAATTACCACCAAGCGTTTTTCACTTTAACTAAAACCCGTTAGGTAAAACCCGCCTCTGGTTAAATAGTTCAACTACACTTGTAATTATGTGCCGAGGGACTTCTAACCCCCATTATTTTCTCGAAAAATGTTGCTTCTTCAACCTAATTAACCTTCCCATTTTTCTCTTCCTCCAGTTTGCCCACCATTGCTGGAAGTAGAATTGCAGGGTCACTCCTTTAAGGAGGCCCTCTCATGGCTACATCCCGGCTTAGGTGGATAGCTAGGGCGCCATAGTCTACTCATAATAAAATGTACTCGAAGTTATCTTCGTTTTCCTTAACTTCAACTTCGTCACTGCTTGTCTCTCTCAATGTTAACCTCACCTTTGCCACCCTGGAGGACCCGGCTGGCATCCAGGAAATCTATATCTGAAAATCCCTTTCGACTCGATTTTACTTATGAGGCGACGACAACCCGTAAGGCTCGATTATTTAAGTGTAATTCGTATTGTGATTTCGTTGGGAAGAAACTAAAGTTTACCAGAGTAGCTGAGAAAGCCCCGGAGCTTGCTCCGGGCATGAATCAGATAGGTTTTGTCCAGCAGTCAATCGAGCCCTGCTCTTTATTATATCCTGGATAATAAGAAATGTTCATTCAAATAATAACCGGCCAGTCTTAAGGAAACTGTCCTCGATTGACTGCTGGATTGACTGCTGGGCCACGTGTCGTTAAAGAAAAGATAGGTAACCTTACGGGGTTGTCTTTACAAGCCCGTGCCTTGGTGCGGGGTAATTGACTGCATTGGTTGAATTTATTAGTTTCGGTTTACGCCGAAATGGTTAATATGAAAAATAATCCGAAAGATCCTTTAAGCTTTAAACGGAATTTTTTGCCTCCGGTTGCGCTGGCTTTTTTAGTCTTTGTGGGGCTTGTCCTTTATGGAGATGTTTCGAGAATTGGCCCCACGCTGGCTCGATTTAACTGGTTTCTTTTGCCCGTAATACTGTCCCTGACATTATTAGATGATCTGCTTCGGTTTGTCAAGTGGGATTACTTTCTAAAGGTTTTGGGAGTGGACCTTCCGTGGAAAGATTCTGCTGCGGTCTTTTTCGGGGGGTTGGCCATGGCAATAACTCCCGGAAAGGTGGGGGAGCTGTTTAAATCTTATCTGGTCAAGAATCTTACCGGCGAAGTTATGAGCAAAACGACTCCGGTAGTTATGGTTGAAAGGTTTACGGACCTCCTTGCCGTAACTTTACTTGCCTCGGTCGGGGTCGCCTATTTTCAGTATGGGGCAATTGCTCTGATCGTGGTAGCCGTCTTCAGTCTGGGACTGATACTGGTGATTCAGCACCGAGACTTTCCCCTGTGGCTGATAGATAAGTTGGAATATTTACCCATAATCGGTAACTACGGGGACTCGGTGAGAAATTTCTACGAAAATTCATACCGTCTTTTACGTCTTCCCCGTCTGGTTATTGCCGTTTCCGTCAGTATATTTTCATGGGGTTCCGAGTGTGTGGCTATGTATCTAATCTTTTCGGGGCTGGGTGTAGAACAGAGTTTCCTGCTTTCGACGTTTATATTTACCTTTTCCTCCGTGATGGGGGCAGTTTCCATGCTGCCGGGAGGTCTCGGCGTGGCGGAAGGTAGTATGACCGGCATTATGGTCGCTGTAGCAGGATTAAGCAACTCTATTGCAGTAGCGGCAACTCTGTTAATTAGGCTGTCGACGCTCTGGTTTGCGGTTTTCATTGGACTGACGACACTGTTTGTCAATCGAGAGAGGTTAGGTCTTTCAAGCTTCAGGGTTGGGTTATAGGTATGGGTTTCGAAAGAGGGAATACTGACTTTCATATTCATTCCCGGTATTCCTCCGACGGTCACATGGAACCGGAGAAGATAATAGCTCTGGCGGAAAAGAATGACCTGGAGACCATAGCCGTAACCGATCACGACACTATCAGGGGAGGGCGGGAAACGAAGAAAAAAGCCGAGGAAAAGGGAACGGATCTAAATGTTGTTGTTGGAGCAGAGATTAATACCGATAGAGGCGATATAATAGGTTTGGGGCTACAGGAGGAAATTCAAGCTACCGGGTTACACGAAACGATCGAGGAAATCAAGGAGCAGGGAGGTGAGGTATATCTACCGCACCCCTTTGATAAATTTCGCCGCAGTGCCCTCGGTGATTACGCCTTTGAGGTGGCTGAAAAATTGGATTACGTAGAAGTGTTTAACGGTCGGTGTCTGCTCGGTTCCTTCGATAGACAAGCCGAGAACTTTGCGGATGAACACGGCCTGGCAAAGCTGGCAGGGAGTGATGCTCATTTTGGTTTCGAAATGGGTAACCTGAGCTCGGGCGTTTACCGTTTTACGAAAGCTCTGCTGGCCCATTTTTTGACGAAAGTAAAAGTGTAACTGTAAGATGTCTTACCTGACTGGAGGTCTGAGATAGTTTATGACTAGTACGGGTTTAGCGTTGATTAAAACCATGCGCCCGAAACACTGGGTAGAGAACCTGGTAGTATTTGCCGCCCTTCTTTATTTAAGTTACCCATTTTTGCTGGCGCCATCTATCACGATTACCTCTGGTGCCCTACGGTGGGAAGAGCTCGGATTAAGAGCTTTCTGGAAACAAAATGGGGTAAAAAATTCAAAAATTACTTATCTCAGTAATTTCTATGGGAAAGATTTCCATTGAATATACATAATCGCTTTTATCATCATGAATACAGCTAACAGCGAAGGTAAAAATCAAGACAAAGATTTCCCGCAGGGAGAAAGGTTGAGGGTCAAGAAAACAGCTTTCGTGGGCCTGGCTTTTGGGATTGTCTTATGCATAATTGCGGTAGTTTTCTCACCCGGTTTCGTCGAGAAGTACTTCATTACCGGCGATACTATGGATTCGATTACTCTTCGATTGATTCTTCGTGGCCGACTGCTATCGGCACTAATTGGGTTGATTCTGACAGGGCTTTGCTCATTTTTACTCTATCGCCCGGACTGGATTCTGGTGAAACTTGCCGCTATTGGAAAGAAGGGTAAAGCTTTAGCCGCCCACCTCCCCCCTCTTCAGAAAAATTACAGAAAGATAGCCGTACTGATAATAGCCCTGTTTTGCTGTATCGCCGTCTTGTACATCCTGGTGGGAGAGGTTAACGAAGACGAAGGTTGGTATCTCTACGCGGGTAAATTGGTATACCAGGGGAATATCCCTTATAGTGATTTTTCTTATACCCAAACTCCGCTGCTCCCGTATATATACGGTGGACTGCAAAAATTGTTCGGGACGAGTCTTCTTTTAGGTCGAATCACCACTGGCATATTCGGGCTGGTAGCTCTAGTTCTCACGATGGCTGTAGCGAAGATCCTTTCGGGAGAAAGGGCTTCTCTGCTAGCCGGGGCGGCAATTGCCGTGAACCCTTTTGTCATCTATTTCATGATTATTACCAAAACCTATTCACTCAGCGTAATGCTGATTACGCTCTCACTGTTACTGGTCTTCAAAAAGGGTCACGAGCGGTTTAACTATCCCCTTTCGGTAGCTTGTTTGGCTATAGCCGTTGGGGTTAGGTTAACCGTGCTTCCCGTCCTTGTTTTGACGCTTATCTATATAGCCATAGTGAAAAGGAAATATCTCCTCCGCTCAGCAACTACCTCAAGTTTAATCCTGGCGTCAATTTTTCTTCCTTTTATTATCCTGGATCCAAAGGCGGCTTACTTTAACGTCCTGGGTTATCACCTGGCTCGTTATAATCCCCAGACTCCGGCTGAGTTGATTCTGGGTAAGATAAGGGCTCTCTTTGAGTTATTAATAAAGTTTCCCTTTCTCCTGCCGTTTATCTTCCTTGGGATTAGTTTTTTTCTTGTCCCCCGAATTAACTGTTTGTGGGTCAGCTCTAAGAAGGATATAAGAAATTACTGGCCCCACCTGTTGGTTTTTAGCTCATTTGCATCCGTATTCTTGATTCACTTCGTTCCCGGTGGTTCATTACCCGAGTATCAAGTGTTAAACATCCCTCTTGCGGCAATATTCGCCGGGTGGCTTTTTGACGAGTGGAGCCTGGATATTAAAAAAAGTTATAAAAAGTCCTTACTGGCAATGCTCGTGATCGGCCTGCTCCTGTTCAGTTTTGTCGGAGCCAGACCCATTCATAGAGTGCTTGACCCAAGAACGAGTTACATAAACCTCAGCGGAAACAGACTTCCCGTCCACGAAGTCTCGGAGGTGGGGCGATTCGTAAAGGAACACACGACCCCGGATCAGCTACTTTTTACCACTCACACTTTTCTGGCCCTGGAGGCAAACAGAAATGTCCTGGAGGGGATGGAAATGGGGATATTTTCCTTTTACCCCGAGTGGAGTACGAAGAAAGCGAAGCGTTACGAGGTAGTAAACTTTGAGATATTAAAGGAATATATCCGCTCCCGGAGTGCCAAAGCATTGATAATTACTGACACGGACTTTATCCACAGCGGGATTTACGAGACCACCGGTTCCGGCATACGAGAAAGCTTGCTTGAGCTTATCGAAGATAATTACCACCGAGAATTTAGTATGGATAATTTCGGTCAGTTCGGGCAAGGTTACGACAAAGTGCACGTTTATCTCAGAAAATCCTATTAGTTTTTTTAAGGGGTGATGTCAGGTGAGTAATCCGAGCTCAGAAAGCCCGGATCCAGGTGAAACTGATCGGGATTCGGACGGAGAAGAGGAAATGTTGAATCTGTCGAGAAGGTCTCTTTTGAAACTTGCAGCTGCTGGGGCAGCGGTACTGGGTTTTACGGGAAATAAAAATTCGAGAGCCAGTTCTGAGATTGATAGCTTACAATTGCCAAATGAATTGGAGATCGATAAGATATTCATTCCCGAAAACGAGAAGTTTGCATTGATGACGAACAATAGCGGGGCTAAAGTGTTGAGTTTCGACCCTTCATTTGGGTCCTTTGATGCTCAGGGAAAGGCCATGTTAAATATGTCGGTAACTCAGTTCGGAGAATCGTTCCGCCTTCCTTCTCAGAAGACAAAAATGAAGACTCTAGAGAATGTGGAGATTCCTCCGAGGGAGACTAAAGTTCTGGCAGATCTGTCCGGCAAAAAAGTTGTTACGTCAATATGGATTGCAACGCACGGAAGAGCACGCCTGGGCAGGGACGCGATGTTTCGAATCTATACCGACGGATCTACGAAACCCGACATAGAGATGGATACGGGAACACTTTGGGCAAATCATCTGTCAGCCAAGGGCGAGCCACTTTTGGGAAGTACTCGACACATGAGCGTAGGTAGTAACTGGTCCGATAGAAGGAAGACACATATGTTGATGAATTTCCCCATACCCTGTTCTGAGGGAATAAGAATAGAGCTTCAAAATACGAATTCCACAAACCCAGGATATATTTACTCTCAGGTTACTTATCGGGACGGAGTAACGGCCCCATTTAGGCTAAAAGGAGAAGGTACTAATTACCTGAACCGTGACTTAGTTCGAAAAAACCAATCTACCTATAGGATGCTCGATGTAAGCGGTTCTTCGGGATGGTTGATCTGGACATCGTCGTGTGTAAACGCGAAATCCAACGATTCATTTATGGAATCCGACTTTGAGCTATACGTCGATGGTGAAACAGAACCGTCGATTAAGACATCCGGCTGGGAAGACTGGTACAGGTCTGGCTATTACTATTACCGGTCTACCTACGATACTCCATATATGATGTGTAATGCTCGAAATAGTAATGCCAATTATACTTCCGTAGGACTAGATTTGATGGAACTGCATGGAGGTTTGAGATTTAATTCCTCCCTCTCAACGGGGTTGGATTTGAGTGATGAGTTGAATACGGATTTCGAACTCTCCTGGGTTCAGCTATATTACGAGCAAAAACAATAAAGATAATTTATACCTGAAAAGGAGAGTTTCTAAGATTCTGGCGTTCAACGTTTAAACTTCTAGGAGGTTTTAATATGAGCGCAAGAGGTTTTCAACGGCTAATTGGAGAATTACTTGAAAATACGGATGTAATTTCGCCCTATACCTTCTACGAGGACATTCTTCATACCGAGCTGTCTCAGTAACTAAGTACATATTTTAACTCTAAGTTTGTATCTATCGTCCTCGCTTGCCGCTAATCGGTTGGTCT
>CAZTJJ010000074.1:2442-8685 GCA_964614065.1 uncultured Thermotogae bacterium | reverse complement strand
GGTTGAATCGAATGTCTCACCCCGCTTTCCATTATTTTTTTATGCCAGGACAATCTCAAAGCAGCGACCCGATTATCCGTTACAAAGAGAGCTGACATCGAACAGCAGGCAAATTACGGTCCTTGGATTTTCGAAAAGAAAGCTGTTATGATGATGATATTGGAGTGTCTCAAGTAGACTAACTCTATTCCGCTTACATATTCAGAAATTGTTGATCTCATCAAAATTGTTAAGTCCAAAAATCCTTGCAATCCCAGGAGGTGATATCAAAGGACAAACTAGAACAGATGAGAAATAAGACAGGTCAGAATTGAAATATCACTAAGGATCTTTTCATAGGAGGAATCAAATGTTGAAACTTTGGAGAAAAACTTTTGGAATTCTCGTTATCTCTTTAATACTTTTTAGCTTAGTTGGATTGTCTGCTCAGGCGGTGGACATGGAGAAAACTTATAAATTTGGCATGGATGCTGATTACCCGCCCTGGTGTTCTTACAAGCAGGGCAAAGCCTATGGCTTCGAAGTTGAAGTATTTCGCGCAATTGCCGAACACTTTGATCTTAAATACAAGTTTGAGGGCCTGCCCTGGAAAACAGCTGTTCCCGCCCTTGCGGCAGGCAAGCTTGATGTATTATTTGGGGGGATGTACATCACGGAAGAAAGGGATAAGAAAATAGATTACAGCGCCCCCTACTACACCGAATCTGGTTTCCTTTTAGTGAAAAAAGATTCTGATATTACTCTAGCCGAGTTATTGGCTGGTAATAAGAAGTTAGGCGGATTAGCAGGAGGCACTCAATACTTCTTCTTACAGAATTGGGCTAAGAAAGCGGATGTGAACATCAGAGCTGTGGCTTACGAAACAGATGAACTAGCACTTAAAGACCTGGAAGCCGGAAGGATATCTGGCATGCTCGCAGACGGTCTTCCCACATACGCGTACCTCAAAGACTACGACGTAAAACGAATCGTGATGCTTTATAACTATGCCAATCAAATCGCTGCTGGTGTCCAAGAGGGTGATCCCGATAATCTAGTTCCACTGATTAATGAAGGGATGACGTGGTTATGGGAAAGTGGTAAATGGCAGGAGTTATGGAACGAGTACATGCCCGAAAGGGCTCCTGCAGTGGGGCCGCTCCCTCTTGAAAGAGAGTAAATTTCAATAGCGTGAGTAATCGGCACGGAGGTGACACGAACTGGAAGTGGTGATGTTAAAAACATCACCACTTCCGTTTCATTATTATGAATTTAGGGCTTCTAGCCAGAGAAGGACCAAGCCTTGCCCAAGGGGCGTTGGTCGTGATTAAAATTGCTGCTGGACATTTAACTTTAGGTTTAATTGGTGGAATAACCCTGGCAATTATGCAGGTATATGGAGGCCGCTTTGCCTCAAGTATCTCGGATATTATTCAAAAGATCTTTCGAAGTATTCCGGTTCTAGTTCTCCTCATAATGGCATATTTTGGCTTAACCCGTCTAGTTGAGATGCCAGCGATAATAGTTGCCATAATCGCTCTCGGGGTTAGATCCATGGCCTACCAATCCCAGGTATTTAGAGGAGGGTTCAAAGCAGTGGATCCAGGACAAATGGAATCTGCTTTGTCTATAGGAATGACTAAACTTGAATCGATCCGTTTTATTATCCTCCCCCAGGTCTTAAGAAAGGTTATTGGTCCCTGGTCGAATATATTTAACATGGAAGTTAAAGATATATCGTTAGCTTATGCCATTGGAGTGCTTGAAATTCTAAAACGGGGCAGGTACATCATTCGATACACCCACGGTAACTCTCTACTCATCTACCTTAGCGTTGCACTCTTCTATTTTCTCCTCGCACGGGCTGGAAATACCATTTTATACAGGCTTGAAGCTCTGTTGAGGGTTCCTGGTTTCGAAGGAAGGGGCGACTCCTAATGCAAGATATACTTGTAACCAAAAACATACATCGATCCTTTGGAGCTCTGGAGGTCTTAAAAGGCGTTTCTCTTAGCTTGCAGAAAGGCGAAACAAAAGTTATCATCGGTCCTTCAGGAACTGGAAAAAGTACTTTCCTCCGTTGTATCAACCAATTGACCCCACCAGATAAGGGGGAAGTCTGGTTAGAAGGCATAGAGGTTACAAACCCAAAAACAGATATCTACAAAATTCGACAACAAATAGGAATGGTGTTCCAGCATTTTAATTTGTTCAATCATTTATCCGCCCTGAACAATGTAAGTATCGGTTTACATAGAGTAAAAAAACTGGAAAAAAAGGAGGCAAAACGGATGGGCCTGGAGGCGTTGGATAGAGTTGGAATACGTGACAAAGCGGATTCATATCCAGCAGAACTTTCTGGAGGACAACAACAGCGAGTGGGTATTGCCCGCGCATTGGCAATGAATCCTAAAGTAGTGCTCTTTGATGAGCCAACCTCCGCTCTAGATCCTGAGCTAATCGGAGAGGTATTGGAAGTGATGATAAAGGTAGCGGAGGAAGGAATGACAATACTGGCAGTAACGCACGAGATGGGTTTTGCTCGCTCCTGTGCAGAGGAAATTATTTTTATGGAGAAGGGACGAATACTGGAGCAGGGAGATCCAGAAAAGTTCTTTACTGAGCCAGAACAAGAGCGAACAAAGGAATTCTTGCATAAGATCACGGAACTTTACGGAAACTCCAGGGAAGGGGGATAAAACAGATGATCGAATTTTTTACATTTTTCTGGCGAATACTTCCAGATTTACTCGCTGGTTTGCAGGTCACCTTGGAGCTTTGGGGGATATCTGTAGTTTTTGGTTTCCTGGGAGGTTTGTTACTAGCATTAGCACGAGTCTACGGGGCTAAACCCATTTACTACCTTGCTACAGGATGGATTGAATTTATTCGTGGAACCCCTCTTCTAGTACAACTTTTTATCATTTATTATGGCCTTGCCGATGTAGGTATCCTCTTCCGGCCGTTTGTCGCTGCAAGTATCGCCCTTATTATCAATACATCTTCCTATCAAGCCGAATACATTCGCGGTGCCATCCAATCCATTCAGTCTGGCCAAAGAGTGGCGGCAGAGTCAATTGGTATGAACAAAATCCAGATGATCCGCTTTATCATCTTACCTCAAGCTTTACGGATAGTAATTCCGCCCTGTTCAAACGAGTGGGTAGTTATGTTAAAATTCACCTCTTTGGCTTTCCTGGTTACGGTACAGGAAATGATGACCAAGGGGGAAATTATTGCAAACAGGACCTTCGAGTTTTTGAAAGTGTATGGCATTCTCGCGATAATTTATTTAATTGTGGTCTTGTTTTTCACATATTCTCTTGATTTCTTAGAAAGAAAGCTGGAAGTACCAGGCTTGGGAACAAGGGGTTAATAACAGAAAAAATATAAAGACACCTTGATATTTAAAGTGGAATCTTCCCTTAATTATGTAAACTCCATGAAAGGGAAGTCAGCCCCATTTCATATATTGGGGCAAAGAATCTTCAGCTTATGTAGCAAGCGGAAGGAGTCCCAGTGCCGAGCCGGAGGAAAATAGCAGCAAAACCTGAAACTTCCGATACATTTCCGGAACGGCGAAAGGTTTTCTAAGCTGGGGACGACTTTTACAACAGGAGGTAGATTTGGCAAACGGAATTTCATTACAGGACATCTATTTGGCCAGAAAGAAGATAGACAAAATGATCAGGAGAACTCATTTGATAGGTTGTCAATTACCGAAAGATCGTCCGGATATTTCTACACGTTTGAAGTTAGAAAACCAACAGGTGACGGGTGCTTACAAAATTCGAGGAGCGGCCAACAAATTACTCAACCTCACTCCAGCTGAAAAAAAGAGGGGAATAATAACCGTTTCGAGCGGGAACCACGGCAGGGCGGTAGCCTACGTCTCTAAGCACCTGGGTATCGATGCCACGGTATGTATTCCAGAGGTGACGCCGGAGAACAAAGTCGAAGCTACTCGCCATCTTGGCGCCGAGGTAATTCTCCACGGTCAAAACTATGACGAAACAGCTGAATACGCCCAAGCTCTCCAGGAAGAACGGGGGCTCACTTATATCTCTCCCTACGACGACCCTTTTATTATCGCCGGAGCCGGTACAATTGGTTTGGAATTGCTCGAGGATTTCCCACAGTTGGACACCGTGGTCGTACCGCTATCGGGCGGTGGATGTATTTCCGGTATCGCCCTGGCTCTCAAGTCTGCGAATTCGGAAATTCGGGTTGTTGCCGCTTCGGCCAAGCGGGCTGCGGCAATGCATCACAGCTTAGAAACTGGCAAACCAATTGAGGTCAACGAAGAAGAAACCATCGCTGAGGCTCTTTCGGGAGGTATCACTTCTGAAAACCAATACACGTTCTCCATGTGTCAAGAGTTGGTAGATGAGTCAGTTTTAGTTTCAGATGATGAGATTGCCGAGGCGATACTTTTCGCCCTGAGGAAAAATCATCTCGTTGTTGAAGGAGGAGGGGCCGTTGGAATTGCCGCACTGCTCTATGAAAAAGTAAGCCACCTCGGCGACAACGTAGCAGTAGTTGTAACAGGAGGTAATATCGACCTGTCCTTGTTACTCTCCATAGCTCAGAAATCAAGTTTCAATTAATCTATACAGCGAAGACCAAATTGTACAAGTTACATCAACATATAAGCCGAAAAAACGCACACAGGGAGGTTCCAAATGAAAACCGAGCTAAGTAGTTATGTAAGAAGTCAATTTCCTTCTTTGGATAAAACACGAAATGGTAAACCTATTGCCTACCTGGATGGACCCGGTGGATACCAGGTACCGACCCGAGTGATTAATGCAATAAAGGATTATTTAATTAACATGAATGCAAACGCCGATGGGTCTTATTTTACCAGTAAGCAAACTGATGAAATGATTCAAAAGGCTCGACAAGCTTTTGCAGATTTTTTCAACAGTAGCTGGGATGAGGTAGTATTTGGAGCTAACATGACTACCCTGAATTTCTCTTTGGCACACGCGTTAATGCGAGAAATGAGCTCGGGTGACGAAGTAATCATTACAGAGATAGATCACGAAGGAAATCGAGCCCCGTGGCTAGAGCTTCAAGAAAGAGGTGTTAAGCTTAAGGACGTATCTCTAGATCTAGATAGTTGTACGCTGGATTTAGAGGATTTTCAGAATAAACTTTCCAGTAATACCAAGGTAGTCGCCTGCAATTACGCATCAAACGCTGTAGGAACAATAACTGAGGTGGAAAATATCGTCGATATGGCTCACGAGGTAGGCGCGTATACAGTTGTAGATGCCGTACACTATGCTGCTCATAAACCCACCGATGTACAGCAACTGGATGCGGATTTTTTGCTGGTTTCCGCCTACAAATTCTTCGGCCCCCACGTTGGTGTGATGTACGCAAAGAAGGATATCCTTGACCAGCTAAACCCGTCGAAGGTGAGACCACAAAAATCCTATCCGCCATACAAGATTGAAACAGGTACTCTTAACCATGAGGGCATAGCCGGAGCTACAGAGGCAGTAAATTTTGTAGCAGAAATAGGAGAAAAATTTGGCAATACTATTCAGGAAATCTCCGGTGATCTGCAAAGCCGGCGGTCCAGGATCGTTGCAGGATTGCTCGCCTTCGATAATTACGAGAAAGAGCTCACAAACTTCCTCTTAGAAGAACTTTCCGGTATTCCGGACGTGACAATTTATGGTCCTCCCGAAGGTGTACCCAGAACTTCAACGGTCTCTTTCACATTCGAGGGTTACGATTCAAGTACGATTGCCAAGTACCTGAATGAAAGTAACCTTTTAGTCTGGGATGGTGACTTTTATGCCACTACCCTGGTGGATAAATTGGGCTTACAAGACCAAGGTGGGTTGGTCAGAATAGGTATAGCACCATATAACACTATAGAAGAACTAAAACGACTTATTGAAGCGCTAAAAGACAAAAAAGCTCTAAGCTCTTACCTCGAAAGTCAAGATTCCTGACCAAATTTTGTGGCTTTCAACTAGAAGTAGGTTTAGCAATATTATGAAGATTGAAATTTCTCTCGAAGATGTAGACCTATAAAACTTTATTTAGACTTAAGTTATGCGATTTCCTCTCACACAACCAACTTCCACTTAAGCGCAAAAGCGAACTGGAAAATATGGAAGGACGCTTCAACGCGTTTGAACACTAATCCAAGCCCGGCCAGAAAGTACCCAATGCTGATAACACTGATTAGAGTAATAAAGATTACAGGCAGGGTACTTGCGACGCGGAGTTGCAACAACCTGCCCG
>CAZTJJ010000074.1:0-2342 GCA_964614065.1 uncultured Thermotogae bacterium | reverse complement strand
ATCCCATAACGAAAACGTAGAGGAGAAATAAATGGTCAGGACAAAACAACTACTCTAGGGAAGTGGAAACTTGCTCATCACGGACTTGTTTCTTTCGATAATTATTAAACCCTTGTCACTTTGGGGATATATCCTTTTACCTTCATTTCAGAGGCTTCACGGATTAAAAATAATGAAACCAGCGGCTAGGAAAGGGGATAAATTCCTTCCCTCTCTGACACTTTATAAAGAAATAGCTTTTCGCCCCTATGGGACAAGACCACGGGTAGATTATCCAAACAAAGCTTCAATTATAAGTTCGAACTTGAGAGAACCAATTAGATCGCTGGCTAAATCAATATTAACGGTTTTTGGGTCGAATATTGGAATGAAATTTGAGTCGACTTGTATTGGACGATTCTGGCAATTCAGTCTTCTAAATTTCGTTGGTTAAAAAAGGAGGTAATCTTTATGTGTTCTACTAAGTTTTATGGTTTCCAAAGATCATTTGGAAGCTGGGTGGTATTTTGGTTAATTATAGTGCTATTGCTTTCTTTAGGATCAGTGTTAGTGGTAGCCCAAACTGGTAGAGGTGGTAAAGGCACCGTCAGGATCACAAATATTTGTGATCGACGTCTTTTGACTCTTTCTACGCTGGTAATCTACGGGGATAATTATAAGAAAGAACAACGGTTAGGTAACGTTCCACTAAAACCAGGCCAGTCGAAAGCATTTAGTTTAGAGGTTCCAACACGACCCAGAGCTCTTCTACTTGAAGGGATGGTAGATAAAAAGCGTTTCCATACCAGAATCTCACAATTGAGAGTAGGATCCACTCATAGGGATAAGGAGCATTGCCTCGGAGTACTGGTAAATTTCAGTCAGCGGGTTTCCGAAGCTGTTTTCGTCCAATTGACCAATCAATTACCCAATGGCAGGACACAGGTTTTGCTAAGGAAATCGATCTCCCGGGAAAGATTGGGATTTCAGAGCTTGGTTGATAGGCCAATGGATTTATTTTTATGTACTGATAAAGGTTGCTTGGAAGAGAACACCGGAGCTTCCTACAAAACCGGCGATTCTATCAGGATCAGTTTTGGTTTCGCCCCAGAAAAATTTGTTAAAGCCGGCTGCCGGTACATCGCCAAGCATCGTAACGAATTATCCACCAGGCCTATAGACTTAAGCGGTACAGTAGAGAGACCAACGGGAGCGCGTACTCTTATGCTCACCATCTGGCAGGATGAAGAAGCTGCAAGCAAAAACGAGCACCCTATTGCACAAACACGTTGCAGTTTTTCTGCTACAGAAGAAGTCAAATGCGATTGTGGGGAGTGGCACGATAAAGACGGTAACGGCAATCCTGATATAACGGTTGAAGGTGGTATTGTGAATAACGGGACGACGACCACCGTGACAACGGGCAATCTCCCAGTAACGTTAACTCCTGGATACAATTGTCAGGGAAATTGCTCGGCAAACTATAGCTGGTTCGTCAATGGGCCGGGTGGGTTCGGTTCGTCCGGTAGTCATGTCTCTGAACCGTTTACTTTAACACCCTCCAGCTTGAACGGCCCCGGCAGCTACACGGTAACTCTGGTCACTCACTGTAACGGGAAAGATTGTTCTAAATTCAGATTTGAGTTAAAGGTGAGGGGAGAAGAATGTGATTGTAGAGAGTGGGGGGAGGTCAAAGTATCTTGGACTGACGGATCCGGCACCGAGGAATCCTGGACGGGTAAATGTGGTGATACATTTCCGGGCATATCTAGCATATCACCCTCAAGCCCGATAACCGTAAATTCTAATATTAGCTGTATCGGGGATTGTGAACAAAACTACCCGGACTATTCCTGGAAAGTTGAAACAGAGTCGGGAATGACTTTGCCCACGCCAAGTTCCGGCTCAAATATTCCGGCTCAATTTACCCCCCAGGGAAGCGGCTGGAATACCTATTACTTTACATTGAGAGCAGTTTGTAATGGGACAAAGTGCCCGACCTGCACGATTCCTATCAGAGTCAACGTCCCGACGTCAGGAGAACCGGACATAGCAATCCGTAAAAGCGTTAGTAACGATGGTGGAGATACCTGGGCGGAAGAGGTTACCCAGAACGTATGCCAAAATGTCGACTTTAAGATTACGCTAAAAAACGTCGGCAATACACCCTTAAGTAATATAGTTGTCAGCGATCCAATCCCGAGTGGGTTAAGCTTTATCGGGGGTAGTTCAAACTACAACCCTGGCGGGCCTTCTACCAATCCCCTCTGGGAGTTCCCCGGCCCCCTGCAACCAGGGGATAATATAACCATCACCTTCTCTGCCCACGTAGATTCTGCAGGTTTTCACAAAAACTGCGTTAA
>CAZTJJ010000073.1:0-8694 GCA_964614065.1 uncultured Thermotogae bacterium | reverse complement strand
CTTTGCTGCGATTTTGACGGTACTCTGGTACCTTTTACGGACGACCCAACCGAGACGCAGCTCCCAGAAAAGCGAAAAGATCTACTCCAGCAACTTGCAAATCTAAGCGAAGTCCACCTCGCAGTAATCAGCGGTCGTAATTTTAACCAGCTTCTTAAGCTCGTCCCAATTGATAAAGCCATTCTCGCTGGTAATCATGGACTAAAGTTACGCTGGGAAAACGAGACTATACGAAAACCTGAGATAAGCCAGGAAATTGAACCTGTAATAGAACAGATTCACGCTCAACTGAAAAGTAAATTTCGTGATCGCAATGGTCTTATTCTCGAGGACAAAGGAGTAGGGCTGACCGTTCATTATAGAAAACATCAGGGTAATACTACAAAGGTGAAAAACGACTTTTACAGAATCTGGAAAAATCACCAAATCCCACAACTTGAAGTAATCGAAGGCGCAAAATTGCTGGAAATTCGCCCTACTAGCTGGAACAAAGGGGACACCCTAAAGCTCATCCGAGATAAATTGCCTGAAATGCCGAGCATATACATCGGTGACGATACCACCGACGAAGACGCTTTCGAGATTTTACGCCACCATGAGAAAAGCTTCCCCATTCTGGTCGGGGATCGAAATAAGGAAAATACCAAAGCCAAGCTATATTTATCGAGTCCCGGCGAAGTGATAGAACTATTATCTTTTATCTACTCGTATTATGTCTACTCTATGGGATCTTCTCTCTAAAGAGCGACTCCCCAAGAATCTAACAAGAAAATACCCACTATACTCTTGCAAAGACCCCAAATAGTTAAGAGCCCTGCTCATCTGAAATAGGAACAGATACAACATTAGTTCCAAATTGATTGCCGGACAAAAAATCGTGTAGCTGAAGCTCAACCAATAACTTTGAACAAACCAAAGAATTATCGTAACCTCTTAACGAAAAAATAGACACGGTTGTCCAGTCGTTGGGTAACACGATTCTTGAAACTTTGTGAGAGTTTAGCTGTAAGGATGGTAATACCTCTGTTATCCTATCTACTGTGATAGCTTCTTTCAGCCTTCGACATAATTTATCACCGGGGGGCATTATATGGACGGTAGGAAAATAGAGGACTATAGAGACGTAGTTGGCGACAAAAAAATTGCATCGTTATTCAAAGAAAGCACTCCGCTTAGAGGTAAAAGGATCCTCAACGTCAACTCTACATACATGGGCGGAGGAGTAGCCGAGATGTTGTGGAGCACCGTCCCGTTAATGAATGACTTGGGCATAGAATACGGATGGAGAGTTATCCACGGTACTGCAGATTTTTTTCCAATTACAAAAAAATGGCACAACGCTTTACAGGGTGAAAACGTAGAGATCACCGATCGCGAAAAAACTATTTATACAGGGATCAACCAGCTTTTCTCCAGGTTCACACACATTAAACACGATGCTATAATAGTACACGATCCACAACCATTGCCCTTGATCAGTTTCTATCCAAAGCGCCAACCGTGGATCTGGCGTTGCCATATTGACCTGTCCACACCAAACCAAACTGCCTGGAGTTACATCAAGAAATTCATTCTTCGCTACGACAGTACAGTTTTCTCAGTAGATAAATTTGCCCAAACTGACCTGCCCAACGAAAAATTCTTAATCGCACCCGCCATAGATCCACTCACAATCAAAAACCAACCGATGGACAAAGGCGAGCAACGCGACACCCTAAAAAAATTTGACATAAGTCTAGACAAACCTATCATCAGCCAGATTTCCCGATTCGACAAATGGAAAGACCCCCTGGGAGTAGTTGAAATCTTTAAAGAAGTAAAAAAATCAGTCGATGCACAATTGATCCTAGTGGGTGCCCCAGCATCCGATGATCCAGAATGTGAACAAATCTACAGCAACCTCAGAGATGCAATTACAGGTATGAAGGACGTCACATTAATCAATCAACAAAGTGACCGACTGGTAAACTCTCTACAATCGCTTTCACGCGTAGTAATTCAAAAATCCATCAGAGAGGGATTCGGGCTAACCGTTACGGAGGCCCTCTGGAAACAAACCCCCGTTGTCGCCTCCGATGTCGGCGGAATACCGTTACAAATTAAAGACGGAGAAACTGGTTTCTTGAGAGATCCCGACGATCACGAAGGATTCGCCCAACAAATAGTAAAGATCATCGAGGACGGGGATCTTGCTTTCAACTTGGGACAAAAGGCAAAAGAGCACGTAAGAAACAACTTTCTCATCACTCGCGTAATGCTTGACTGGATCCAGCAAATTAAGACAATCTTAAGGTCTACCAAGGTGGGATCTCTTTGAAAAAAGTAGGAATACTGACAAGCGGCGGGGACGCACCGGGAATGAATGCAGCAATTAGAGCGGCAGTTAGGCAGGGAAACTCTCTTGGTCTGACCACGGTCGGAATCTACAATGGCTATAAAGGCTGCATAATGGGGAACTTCGAGAAGTTCAAACTTCGGGATGTCAGTGGTATCATTGAGGAAGGGGGGACAATCCTCAGAAGCAAGAGGGCCCCCGAATTCAAAGAAAAAGAAACTCAGATAAGGGCCGTCAGGAAGCTCAGTAAAGAAGGAATCGAATGCTTGATAGTTATTGGAGGCGATGGTACCCTCCGTGGAGCTAAGGCGTTAAATGAAGAAGGAATACCAACAATAGGTATTCCCGCGACAATTGATAACGACATCTATGGGACGGATATGACAATCGGTGTGGATACCGCACTTAACACCGTCGTAGAAGCGCTGGACAGGATAAGAACTACTGCCTCGGCTTTAGAGCGCACGTTCATCGTGGAAGTCATGGGCAGAAATTCGGGCTATATTGCACTAATGGGGGGACTTGCCGGCGGTGCGGAAGTTGTCTTGATACCAGAAATCGACTACGACCTAAACGAAGTCGCAAAAGGTATTTACGACGGCTATAAACGAGGAAAACAACATACCATAGTAGTTGTGGCAGAAGGCATTTATCGAAAAGGTTCTGCGGCTCACTACGTAGGCAAACATATCAAGGAGAAAATCGGGTTCGAAATGAGAGTAACCGTCCTGGGACATATGCAACGAGGCGGCAACCCAACAGCATTTGATAGAACCATCGCTTCTCGTCTCGGAGCCGAGGCAGTCCAACGCCTTGACAGCGGGGAAAGTGGCTTAATGATTGGATTACAGGGCAATAAGATACAACCTGTTGATTATTCAGAAGTCCTCTCCAACCAGAAACAATTAGATATGGATCTGTATAGTCTGGCCAAAACCCTGTCCCAGTAACCTACAGTATCACCAGACACTAATGAACTGGAAAGCTCCGACTAAAAATTCTATATTAATCCTTACCCTTACAACGAGAGTAGTCCTTGCCACCGCCAAGCTGGTGGTCTTTTTGGCTACTGGCTTTTTGTTCCTACTCGGTGAAGCACTACATAATATAACGGATATAGTTACAGTTCTGGTGACGATCATCAGCGTAAAGATTAGCAAAAAAGGCGGTGACAGGGAACATCCATTCGGCCACAGACGTCTACAGAGCGTAACTTCATTAATCATTGCGATAGTATTCATAGCAATAATTAGCTATCAGCTTATCGAAAAGTCTGTAAACAAGCTTTTAACACCAGTTGTGGCAAGCGGCAACGTACAGATCGCTTTCTACGTGCTGTTGGGTTCTTTTTTCCTGAATCTCGTGCCGCTACCGTATCTCATTCAATCCGGCAGAGGCCGGGAAATAAGTATCAAGACCATGCTCTTCGATACCGTCAATGATTCCCTCTCACTTATTGCCAGTATGATAGGATTAGCTTGCATTTACTTTTTCAATTTCTCGCTTGTAGACCCCATTGTAACCATTATTATCGCCCTCATTATTTCATTTGATGCCGGACTTTTAGTCAAAGAAAATATAAATACTCTAATAGGCAAGTCACCCAACGAGGACTTTTACAGCAAGTTAAAAACCGCAGTACTCTCACACGAAAAAGTTCATGGTGTTCACGACATGATTGGTGAGTACATCGGTCCAAAGTCCGTGCACGTAGACTTTGACCTTGAACTGGATCCCAACACCCAGCTCTCAGAGTCCGACATCATTGTAAGGGAGCTGAAAAATAAGATAGCCCACGTCGAAGACCTGGAAGTATATCCTTCTATACATCCTTGCTCCCACACAGGCGACGAGAGGCGAATAGCCAAACATATCTAGATAGGCAAATATTACTCTCGCATTTCAAATCCCGGTATCTTCAACCGCTTCTCCATCACACCTAAGCTTCGACTAAATATATAAACCATGATCAGATAGATAATTCCAGCAACCATGAAACTCTCAGTAAATCGGAAGTACTCTCCGGCAACAATCTTCGCCTGAGAGGTAAGCTCGTGGGCGCCAATCATAAAAGCTACAGATGTGTATTTTAGGGTGTAAATTACATCGTTACTCCAGGGAGGAATTACTCGCCGAAAAGCTTGAGGCAACACGATTTTCCACATTGCCGTGATGAAACTCATTCCCACGGAGCGAGCAGCTTCTACCTGGCCGGCCTCAATTGATTGAATCGCGCCTCTCAGATATTCAGCCTGATAAGCTCCACTGTTTAAGCCGAAGGTTATGACTGCGGCAGTAAAGGAGTCAAAATTGATGCCCGCAACGGGTAAACCATAGTAAACTATGAAAAGTTGGGCAAGTAAGGGAGTACCTCGAAAAAACTCAATATAGGCCGAGCAAAACCATCGAATAGGCGATGAACCATACATTTTCCCTAGTGCGAGTAGAAGGGCGAGCACGGCGGCAACACTCATGGATATAGCCGTCATTAGCAAGGTGATCTGAACACCCTGCAACAGATGTGGCAATATAGTCCAAGCATACTGAAAAAATCCCATTATTAACTACTCCCCGTATAGCTCAGTGATTTTGTGTAAAAACTGTTTGGTTCGCTCTTCTTTCGGATTGCGCAGAACTTCCTCGGGAGGACCTTTTTCCAACACGACACCGCCGTCTAAGAAGATAATCTCATTGGCAACCGAGTTCGCAAATCCAATCTCGTGAGTCACTACTAAAGAAGTCATGCCCTTTTTTGCCAGGTCGATCATAACCTCTAAAACCTCCCCAATAAGTTCAGGATCGAGAGCGGAAGTAGGCTCATCAAACAAAATCAACTCCGGATCCATAGCCATTGCCCTGGCGATGCCCACTCTTTGCTTTTGCCCACCTGAAAGCTCAGCGGGATAAGAATCTGCCTGATCCGAAAGACCCACGACCTCTAAACTCTCCCTCCCTTTCCTCTCTGCTTTATCTTTCTTCAGACCCTGAACGCTTGTTAGCCCTACGGTGACATTCTTCAGCGCAGACAAATGGTGAAAAAGGTTAAAATGCTGAAAAACAAACCCAATCTTCGGACGAAAACGATCCGGATTACCGGCACGAGTTACTTCCTCGCCACTTAGCCACACCTTACCACTATCCGGTTCTGTCAGCCTGTTTATACACCTAAGTAAAGTACTTTTACCCGTCCCTGATGGTCCCACGATAACCTTGGTCTCTCCCTTATTGAGGTTTAGGGAAATGCCCCGTAGAACCTCCCCCTCCGAAGGATATGACTTCCGAATGTTTTCCACTTTTAGCACAGCCGTCATTAGTAAATAATACCCCCCTTAGACTTTAAATCCTGAGACTTTAAATCCTGGTATACGATATCTCTTCTCAAGATATGCAAAGAATCGAGTGCCAACCCGGGTAATAATCCAGTAGATAAGGGCAACCGTGACGTAAATCGCTAAAGGATTATACTCTCTGGCAATTATGAAACTCCCTTGCTGAAGAACTTCCACCACTCCAATGGCATATGCCAGAGAAGTATCCTTTATGGTAATTGCGTACTCGTTAGCAGTAGCCGGTAAGGCAAAGCGAAACATCTGGGGTAAAATAATTTTATATAAGGCTTTAGGCAAACTCATCCCCACAGAGCGAGCAGCTTCTAGTTGCCCCGATCTAATTGATTGAATGCCCCCACGAAAATACTGAGCTTGATAGCCCGCAGTGCGCAAGCCGAGAGCAAAAACAGACGCCCAAAAAGCGGAAAGATTTATTCCTAAACGAGTTGGGCCGTAAAAGAAAATAAACAATAAGATTATTGCGGGCAAGCTACGAAAAACCCAGGAAAAACCTGATAGGAGTGTGGAAATAGCTTTATTGCCATAAACTATGCCCATGGCGATAAATAAAGCCATCGCATACCCTACCACGAAAAAAGTTAAGCCCAGTTCGATGGTTACCGCGGTCCCTTTAAGTAACGCTGGGCCATTGTTAACCAGAACCTGTAACTTGCTCACGAGCGCTTCCACAGTTTCACCCCTTTACCACAGATTAAATAAAGCGAGGAGCCAGGAAGTAAACTTACTGGCTCCTCGCTTTAGTACTTGTTATTAAGTTAACCCAAATATTCGTCAATAATTTGGTCAAACTTTCCTGAGTCTTTCAATTTCTTAATTCCGTCATTGAGCAAGTTGAGTAGCTCCTCGTCCCCTTCCTTAACCGCATAACCGTAGGCTTCTCCTGTTTTAAAGACCCCCACAATTTTTACGGCCTGACCCTTTTTAACCATCCTTTCGGCACTAGTCTCATCCTGCACACAGGCATCTACTTTTCCGGCAGTCAATGCTTGAGTGGCTTGTGGGTAGGTTTCGTATAGTATTTGCTTGAGGTCATAACCTTTTTCGATCAAATTAGCCTTAACCCACTCCGCTCCCGTGGTATTGCTCTGGTTACTGATTTTTGCGCCTTTGGTCATTGCTGAAAAGATATTTAGGTCAGAATCTTCTCGGACCAATACAGCCATCTTCGTATACCAATAGGGGTCAGTGAAATCGACCTGCTCTTCACGCTTGGGCGTAATCGACATTCCACCACCAGTCATATCGGCTTTGCCCATTTTGACGGCAGGGATCAGTGAACCCCAAGACATCACGGTAAATTTAACGTTGAAATCCTCAACTTTGGCGATTTCCCGAATGATGTCGATATCAATACCTACCAGATCACCTGCCTCGTTGTAGTAATCCCAAGGAGCCCAGGCCGCTTCAGTTGCGAAAGTATAGGTAGGTTTCTCTTCAGCAGCCATACCAACCATGGCTACACTAAGAGCAAGAACCAACACCAGACTAAATGCTGTAAAAAAGCGAACTCTGTTGAACATATTTACCTCCTATAAATTTAATTTAGTGAAATTAAAACCTTTACGGACAAATTATTGATACAAGCCCCCCTTAGAAGTGCTACGGGTGACCACAACCAAATAACACCGAGTGTTGAAACCCTACGAAAAGCTTCTTCATAAACTAAACAAGTGCATTTGTAGCTACTGCAATTTATTTTATAAGGTTACGCTCAAACATTCAAATTGCTAGCAAAAACACCCTATGGAACTTGTGATTGTGAACACCTCTCAACTATATATAGGTTCACGGAGTGTCAGAACCTTCCCCCTCACCGAACCTCCGTCACTCACAAGCCAGAACCCAACTCTAAGTCTCCAGAGATCACCGCTCCAACTCTGCAGCCATTCCCTGGCCTCCACCAATACACAGAGTGGCCAGTCCAAGATTTAAATCTTGCTTCTCCATTTCGTGAAGCAGGGTAACGATTATTCTAGCCCCAGTACAACCAATAGGATGTCCCAGCGAAACACCGGAACCGGACACATTCGTGATGTCTTGATCCAGATTCAGTTCTTCTATACAGGCCAACGTTTGGGAGGCGAACGCTTCATTTAATTCCACTAACTGATAATCGGATATCTTACGCCCGTTGTCCTCCATGAGTTTTCTCGTAGCTGGAACGGGCCCAAGCCCCATGTATTTAGGGTCTACTCCTCCGGAAGTCTCCCCATTTACGTACCCTTGAATGGGGAGCCCTCTCTCCTCCGCAAATTCTTCAGATGTAATGAATAGTGCCGCGGCTCCATCCGAGATTCCCGACGCATTCCCTGCAGTTACGGTCCCATCTTCCTTAAAAACAGCAGGTAATTTGCTCATTTTCTCCAGACTAGTATCCATCGGACATTCATCGTCCTTAAAAGCAACCTGCTCTCCGTTTCGTTCCACCTGCACGGGCACTAATTCGTCCGCAAACCGGCCGGATTCAATGGCTGCCATGGACCTTCGGTTACTTTCCAGTCCCAATCGATCCTGATCTTCTCTCGAGATACCATATAACCCGGCAATATTCTCCGCAGTAACTCCCATGTGATAACCGTAGAAGATCTCGTAAAGGCCATCGAGAACCATTAAGTCCTTGGCCTTTTTGTCGAACATTCTCCCACCCCAGCGCAAATCCGGTAGCACATAGGGAGCACGACTCATGTTTTCCATTCCACCGGCCACTACAGCGTCTGCTTCCCCTGTTCTGATCGCCTGACAGGCTAGAGAAATAGCTTTCATCCCCGAAGCACAGACTTTATTGACCGTATAAGCATTGACCTCCACAGGCACACCTGCTCGAACTGAAGCCTGGCGAGCAGTATTCTGCCCTTGACCTCCCTGAAGCACATTACCCATTATGACTTCGTCTATAACCATCTCCTCGAGTTCAGGAGGCCAATTATTATACTCCTCGCCTATTTGACTCAAACCCCTATCCTTTGTCTTATTAGGGCGGTAACTCTTTAATTTATCCGATACGACCGG
>CAZTJJ010000072.1:0-8736 GCA_964614065.1 uncultured Thermotogae bacterium | reverse complement strand
CTGGGTCCTCTGGCTCAGGTGGTTCGGGTGGCATAGGTGGTTCCTCAGGATCATCTGGGTCCTCTGGCTCAGGTGGTTCGGGTGGCATAGGTGGTTCCTCAGGATCATCTGGGTCCTCTGGCTCAGGTGGTTCGGGTGGCATAGGTGGTTCCTCAGGATCATCGGATTCCCCTGGATTATCGGATTCCTCTGGATCATCAGGGACCTCTAGATTATCAGAGTTAACTGGATCATCAGAGTTAACTGGATCATCAGAGTTACCTGAATCAGGTTGAACCTCCGCCGAAACATTATTAAAGATAAATTCTGTATAGAAAGGTTCAAATCCCAAGCGAACTGTAGCGAATTCGTTTTCATCTTTAAAGTCCGAACTAACACTTAAACTGAAACCAAAAGCAGTTACCGAAATCATCAATATTGCCACAAGAGCAATTAGTAATTTTTTCATAAATCAGATCACCTCTCTTCTCTTTAGTTTAATAATTCAGCTCGGGCGGGGGCGAGTTCGGCAGGCTTTTCAAATATGCCACCAAACTGCCCCCCTCTATCACCATCCGTGAAACCCGAGCCTTAGCCCAATACTTATCGGGGCCTAGTTTAACTAGTACATTTAGCCCCTTTCGGGTTAAGAGTTAGCATCCGATTGAGAACATCGGCCCTCAACCCTTTTATATTGAGGGTTTCCTGAAGTGGTACAGTTAAACAATGTGCTGGTGTATACCTGGTGGAGATGGCGGGACAAGTTACCCGAAACTTCGTTGTCACTGTACGTTTCGGCTTGGACTATCGCATCACACGTTGGTGTTCCTCCGCTTAGTCTCTCAGCCTGCTTCCGCTTGGCCCCTGTTAGCCCCAGTGTGGGCTTCCAAGTCAATCAGGAGGAATTTTTCACTCCGATTCCAATCGAAGTGCGACCCCATTTTTGATCGAACCCGCGTCCGACTTTAACTCCGTATAGCATATACAGGCTTAGACCCATTCTAAATTTTAAGAACAAGAGCTTTATGGGTCAACTACCCTCGTTCCGATCTCGAAGCATTTCCCCCATTCTATCGAGAAAAAGAGTAGGGTAAGCTCGCATAATCGTCGCCCTCAATGCCCCTACGAGCAAAAGGCAAGGAGAACGCCACGAAGTCTAGCTAGGCAATCCCACCAGCAACTGTCGCTGGAGCGCCGACACTAGGAGTGGATGCCACATTGTTGGCATTTATTAGAGAAAAGTTAGTCAGTTTTGGGAGCTAACTAGCTCCGCCTGTAGCCTTCCTTTGTCAAAGCCGTCAAATCCTTACACCCCCATGTCAAAGATCAATACACTAGAAGTGTACCCTATTCGCTCAAACTTGTCAAGGGTCACCTTTTCCAACAGTCTCAATTATAATTATAGTAGACCAAACCCCCCTATAGTTATTACTTCATTCTATTAAGAATAGAGAGAATATTAATAATACGAGGCACTTGACATTGTTCGGGGTATGTATTAAACTTTAGTAAGACATTTAAAGGGGGAATTATTATGAAGAAAAAAACTGGTACAGTAACTAATATTCAGCGAAAGAGCGGTGACAACGGCAAGTATCTCGTAGTTTCAATTGACGGTCAAAGATTCTCAGTTTTTGGCAGTGAACTATTTGAAGAATTTCAAGAGGGCAATACGGTTAATGTACAATATACGGAAAAGGAAAAGGGCGGAAATGTCTATCGTAACATCCAGAAGGCAGGTACAGCATCAGAATCGGGGCAAACAAACCAAACTGGCTCTCCGAACTTAAACTTAAAGGCCCAAGCCTTGCATTCGGCCTGTATTTTCGCCAATGCAGTAGATAAAGAAATCAGCTCAGAGGATGTTTTAAAAGTTAGTAAAAAATTTCATCAATATTTGATGGAGGATTAATAATTAAACGGGGCAGTATTAATACTGTGGCGGGTTAAGTCCATTATTGGGCAAGGGAAGATTTCCCTAACTCCCCCGCTAGAGGGTAGACTAGAATCCCCTCCCCCGTATGATATTTTAAAAGAATCTTTTAATCTTGCCCCCCACAGGAATATCCATCCATTTATCTCCAACATATCTGGTATTTTGCAACTCGTCATTTTCAATAAACCGCTCAATTGCTTGCATTATTGCGTGTGGCGAATTGGGAACATCAAATTTTTTCTTAAAACCTACTGCCATCTGCGAACGGCTATCACAACGTCCACCATATTCGGGGTGATTTAAATAAATAAAGCGCCTCTTCTCCCTAGTATCGAGGTCAAATGCATGTTGCTTCGACCTACCTTCTCTACAATAGCCTAATTCGGTACGTCTCTTCCTCACCGTTGGCCACGCTAGCTCAACATTAAAATGTTCGCCCAAGGCTTCAGCAAGTTTAATATCATCCATATCGTGATATCGCTTCTGTATAAAACGCTTAACTTCTTTGCTTTCCCAATCCAATTTACTAGCGCCACCGCCTCCGCCACCGTACGCACTTCTGTCTGGTTTACGTTTTAATCCCAGTTCTAAGCGCTTTGTCCGCGCCTTTAGTTCCGTTACATTTTTTCCCGTCAGATCGGATAGCCGTTTTGCCAATTCCTTATCAGATAGATTTTTGTAATTATTCTTAAAAAGTTCAATAATTTTTGGATGATCCCACCGAATTTGCTCAGGTGACCACTTATCCGATATTACCAGTTCTTTTTTCAATTATATATACCTCCTACGATTCCCCGTTCAACTTCTCCCAGAAAATATCCGTACAATTACTTAAAAAGTATTGAGGGCTCACATTCATGGCATTAGCAAAAATCTTTAAAGTGTTGAACTGAGGAAAATTTCTGCCATTCTCCAATCTCGATAGTGTGGTTGGAGTGGGAGCCTTTCCATCCCCTGCTACCTGTTTCATCCGCTGAGCTAGATCTGGCTGAGAGACACCTTCGTGATTTCGCCACTTTCTCATCTCCTCACCAACTGCTTGACGGGCTAGCTTCGCAATTTCTTCACATCCCTTTTGTCTCCCAAGATCTTCATTATTCAGATACGCCACAAAAACGCCAGCAATAGGCCAATCATTAACACGAATCTCGTAAGAGCTCAATTGTTGTATATCTTTACCAGGCATATAGCCAAAGCGACCATTTTTAAATTCGATTAAAGCACCAGGCTCGACTCCTTGAGTTAAGACCGCGTTCGGTAACTGTTCTGGTAAATCATCATATAAGCTCCAGAATTCATAGCTAGCTAGCGATAAGAAGTAACTGAAGTTTATATTAAGGGTATCTGTTAAAATCTCTAGTGTTTTTAGTTGTGGGAAGTTGTTACCATTTTCTAGTCTAGACAAAGTTACATTTGTTGGAGCTTGGTCTCCCGATACAAGCCTCATTTGCTCCACCAATTCTGGCTGTGTGTGGTCCACTCTTTCACGCAATTCCTTAATTTTGTTTCCGATAGCACGGCGAGCATACTCTGCAATTTCCCCACAACCTTCCTGTCTTCCCAAGTCTTCATTATTTAAGTAAGCTGTAAATACAAGATCAACGGGATATCCATCTAAGCGGATAGTGCTAGGATCTATCTCTTCCGCACTACCACTCGGCACATAACCAAACTTCCCGTTCTGATAGCTAATCATGACACCAGGGCAGACACCTTCAAGCAGTACTTCATCTGGCAATTCTTTCATCATTTACCCCCTTACACCCAAAGTTTAGCACACCTGGTTGCGTATGTCAAGTCAGAAGAACCGCTCATAACACCCTTGATATATTTCCAGAAATGTGCTATCCTATGATATATAATATGAGGTGGAAGAATGGGTATCGAAAGTTTAACTTATCCCAAGATTCGGAGACTGTCCGATAAGCATCCTATCGATTTATTTAATAGAATCGTAGTATCTCACAAAATTGATGGGACGAATGGAAGGATTATCTGGAATGGAGAGGAAATGATGGTAGGGAGCAGAAAACAAGTCCTAAAAGGAGAGAAGGATAATTTTGGGTTTAAGGAATGGGCGAGGGGAAATGTAAATACCGAGGTTTTTGAAGACAACTTTGCCAACACGAACGTAGTGGTATTCGGTGAATTTTTCAAAAACCCCATCAACAATCGGGTTGAATATGGCGACGATGGCAGATTTAGGGTATTTGACATATACATTAACAGTGTCTTCTTAGACTGGCCCGCTATAGTAAATGTAGCAGATAAATTAGGCTTCGAAATGGTTCCATATGAGTATATGAATAACCCCACTAGGGAAAAGTTAGAAGACTACATCCAGGGCTATCAAGACCCTTTAGCCGTTGGGAATAATCCTGATAGAAAAATAGGGGAAGGAATTGTTATCCGTCCTCCAATTGAACTGAAATATAAAAGCGATAGAAGGGTTGTATATAAATTCAAATCAGAAAAGTTTGAGGAAGTTATAAAAGGGGCGGGGCAAAATAAAAGCAATAGTAACGACAGTAGGTTTGATGAGCAGGATAAAGCATTAGTTGATAAATACTTGACGGAAAATAGAATTATAAACGTAGTTAATAAGATGAAAGGCGGAGATCCCACCTTTGAAGTTAGTATGGAAATTACGGGTGATGTAATTAAAAACACTATTGAGGACATTCAAGAAGAGGCCGAAGAGGATTTAGATAAAAGGGCATTGGGGAAATATGGTGGCGGTCGAATAGCGCAAAAATTCAAAAAATTAATCATGGGGGGAAAACTATGATTGATCTAGAATGCATAGACAATGCTAAAAACGGCAGATTTTATAAGGACGAAGATGGTAATTATTATCCTTCCGTAACGACAAAGCTCGGTAAGGTTGTTACTAAGGGTGAGGGGTTAATGAGATGGTACGCCAAACAAGATTCATACCAGGATGCTCAAGACTACATGAACCAGCGGGGTCAGGAAGGGACCAATGTTCATGAAGCTTGTGAATCTCTATTATATGGTGGGGTAGTCGAAACTGATGGGCTAAGAGATAACAGTATAAGGCGTATCCAGGGCTTTATAAATTTTTGGCAGAATTATTATCCGAAGGTGTATAATACAGAGTTTGTAGTCAGAAGCAAAGAATGGAAGTATGCTGGGAGGGTTGACCTCTTATTGGGAATCGAGGAGACGGATACTGATTTTGCCCTCGTCGATATAAAGACCTCTAAAGGAATCTATGAGTCACACAAGCTACAATTAATGTTTTATCTATACGCATTAGAGGAAATGGGGGTAACAAATGCTGACAACACCACCCTTTATGTTCTTCTTCTAAAACACCGTACTAAAAAGGGTTATCAGTTAAAGGAAATCGATTATTATCCTGAGATGGTAGTAAATAAAAATCAAGAATACAATCATGAATTCTCAGAGAGATGCGATATGAGACCTAAGTTTAAAGAAGAATTGCCCAAAAGATTCCAATTAGACCCAGATAAGGTGGAAGAATTAAATGCAACCAAACATGGATAAGATCCAGAAATTGATGATACTATTTAACGAATTTAGTTATTTTACAAGGGACCAAAGGATCAGCGTTTACCAAAGACTCTTCCCCAAACGCTATGTTTGCGAGAACCAACACGAACCCGAGATACTAAGGGAAGAAGCGCCTTGCCCTCAGTGTGGTGCTAATATGTTCAGAATCAAGCCCAAATCAACTAAACACCTATTTAATGATGAAATAAGTGATCTATTAGACGGGTTTGAGAATAACCCTGAGGCGATGGACAAGATGTTGTCCACGGTATTGGAGATGGCGTTATAAGAATATATGCTTATGTAACAAATGACGTGGAGGGTCATCTAAGAGGTTAAACTCTGATACATCAATCACTAGCTCGTACTTATCGTAATAATTATCCACTCGTAAAGACCGTTCACGTCCTTTAAATTTAACTACCATACCAGAAAAATCCCACAGCCACAATTTTTGCATTCTATTCTGGTTCTGCATTCTATTCTGGATTACTGCCCATTCATCAGAATCAAGCGATTGAACAAGAGATAGCTCTAACGTTCCTCCCTCCCTGGGCTGTGGGTTCCAATGTCGTGCATTATAATTAACAGAGTAGTTATCTGTTGATGATTCAAGGTTGAAGTGGGCAACTGGGTACTGATTATTCTTGGTAAACAATAAACCAGCAGGCTCCCCAACGGGACCTGGGGGAACCCTAATCAATGTCATCTGACAAAGTTAGTCTTCCTTTATCCACCCAGCCCACTCTTCCATCGCTCCACTTAACTGCCAATACATCATCGAGGTATATGTTAACTCCTCCCTTTCCCTGTTGTCGCCTAGCCCTCGCCCTCTTCTTAGCCCTTTTAAGCCATTTACCCTCAATAACTTCCCCGACTTTATCCCCATCTATTTCTTCAACTTTCTTTCCAATAAACGTTCTACCTTTAAAACGAGAATCATTCATTAAATACCTCCTACAGTTTGTGGGCCACGATTCTTCTCTTCAAAGAATTTGTTAATGAGATTCGTTTCCCGTACATATAGTATTTACCAGTATAGAAGTACATATAGGTTGACCCAAGTTGGTTAATAAGTACGCCCTCAGATTCTTGTGGACAGATTATCCCCTTTACCCTAACAGGGTAACATTCATCCTCGGTACTCAATACAACAAGGTCATCTTCTTGTAACAAAATATCGGCAGACAGGGGCATTTTCATAATTCCTCAGCCGTTATCCTTCGCTTAATATGATCGGGAGGTTCTTCTATATACTCACCCCTCACCCACCTTTTATCTGGGAACCAAATATACCTGATGTTTCCGTGGCGAGCTTTAACCTCAACTTCATCCTCAGCGAGGTCACGAGCAGTGCCATGTTTGAGTACCCGACTATTTTGTTTCTCGATAACCATCAGCCCATCTTCCTTAATCACTAAAAAGTCTTCTGTTTCCAATACAAGTTCTGCCATGTCACAAACGCTCCGCTACTATTCTCCTTTTCAACGTATCAACCTTTTCTTCATCGTCTATTGGTGCAAGTAATATTTGATCAGACTCATCATAAACTTCAAGATCCAATTGAATATAATCATCCTCATCTAATTGCTCTTCAAATTGTGAAAGATCGAATGAAGCATTGAGTGTAAATATGTCTTCTTCCGCCGTCGGAACAGGAAAAGTACTCAAATCACCCTTAATCTCCCAGAACAGATAAAAATCACGCATCTTACCGACTATAAAGTCCTCTCCGTTATAAACAATGCGAACCTGAAGGTCCACTATAAGCCCAACACCACCTTAGCACGTTTGCACTGATCTAGGTGAGCGTTAGCAATATACTCCTTAGGCTTATATTCGACTGAATACTGCGATTCATCTGCTTTAATCACAGCCCCTCCCCGTGGCTTATGCAGGAACCAAAGGCTATCATCAGGTTGAACTAATGCAAACCAATGACGGCCATCGGTTTGCAACATTAACAGAGCCCAATTTTTAGGAGAAATAAACTTCGCAGTATTGAGAACTTTAATACTATAATGACCTGGAGGTATGAGTCTCTTCCGTGTCACGGAACCAAAGCCTCCCTCTCAAAATGATTGACATGCATATTAGCATTATCCAGAGAGATACCACCCTTGGTGACACCCCTATGGGTCAGTTTACACAAGTAATGTGGAATTCGTACCTCGGAGCGGTGAGCTTCACGAAGGTTAACTTTACATTCCTTTTCTTTTAACACCTTGTTTCGATACGATTGTAAATATTTTTCACACATTGTGGGAATATCTTGCGAATATGTTGTCCATTCTCCAGAGCGAATAAACTGTAGTGCCTGATAAGAATCGCTAATGAGTGTCGCCCTATCCTGCTCCTCCTGCCTTACAATATACTCTAAAGCTTTAAGGGCAGTAATAGTTTCAGCGACCTTAGACCACATCCAGCTTGACTTGCCCAAATAACCCGCAGTTCTAAATTTAGTAAATCCACCAGAGTTGGCGATAAAGGCAAAATAACCTTTAGCCTTAGGATTTGGTGGGGATGGTATAGCAGAACCATCGCAGTAAAGTTTTAACATAGCCCCCCTCTAAGCTTTGACTACAACTACAGTTTTCATCTGATTTTTGACCTCCACTAGTTCGTTTTGATTCTCTATGACTTCTACCACATTTTTATAAGCTTTGGTGTATTCATCCAACACTTCTTGTTTCTTGCTGGGTGTCATCAGGAAAATCTCATCCTTCTTAAATCTCTCCATCATCTCTTGTACGTCAAACCTACTCTTCGCCTCATTTCGGCTCATCCTTCTCCCCGCTCCATGAGATGCTGAATGGAACGAAGCCTCATTCCCCTTCCCTTCTACAATATAGGAATAACTCCCCATTGAACCTGGAATAATCCCCCGTTCACCATCTCTCGCCCGAATCGCTCCTTTGCGATGGACATAAACGTTTTTCCCGAAGTGGTTCTCCAAGTTTGCATAATTATGGTTACAATCGAACCTAGGGGTAGAAACGTAAGGTTCTTTTCCCGTTTCATTATCAAAACACCTCTTAACAGTCTCCAACATTTTGTCCATAATTTTATACCTATTACGCTTAGCATAGGCCGAAGCAAAATTCATCCAGTCCAAATAGGCTTGGCCTATTTCATGATCCGTGGGCAGGAAGGCTAAATCCCAGTCTTCTGGAACTAAACCCGTAGAATACCACCGTTGATTTAGCTCCTTGGCTTTTTTGTTAAATAGTTTAGCAATAGCGTAACCAAGATGCCTTGACCCAGAATGAACCATCAGCCACAGA
>CAZTJJ010000071.1:0-8872 GCA_964614065.1 uncultured Thermotogae bacterium | reverse complement strand
AATATTAATTGCTCGTCTTGCTTATTCCTGGAACCCCTATCTTGATTAACTTATAGAATCATTTGCAACCAGAAGCTTCAAAAATAATCACTGTGTCTTTTTGCGGTTCGTTGTCTTATCAGTTTTCACTTCCAACCATTTTCCAACTATTCCTGTTGGCATAGTAAAGATAATTACGATAAATAGTATTCCAATCAAAAGGTTTGTCCATTCGCCGATTATAGGGTTTAGGAAATGCTCAAGTAGTAGTATGATTCCCGTTCCCAGTATTGCACCGTGAAGTGTTCCTACCCCCCCAAGTACCACAAATACCAGTGCGCGAATGGAGAGAAAAGGAGTAAAAACGTTGCTGGCGCTTACAGTCAGAATGTAAGGAGCGTAGAGACCTCCAGCCAGACCGGCCAGTGCACCTGAGACCGCGACCGCCATCATTTTGTACGTAAATGGGTTGTAACCTATTACGGACACTCTCGTTTCGTTCTCCCGGATTGATTGCCATACACTTCCAACCGGCGACGATACTATTCTTCGGGTCAATAGATAAAATGCAAATAAGAAAACAAGCGTTAAATAATATCGGTTGGGTCCGATTCTGCTAAAACTTCGTGCTGTTGCTAATGCGTTCAAATGGTCTACAGCGAGGTAGAATAGACCGGCAATAACCGCAGTACTGAATCCTAGAAGTCCCGCTTTGGCCAGTCCAGAAAAGTCTTTGATTTCTCGAAAAAGCACATATATAAACAGGACTGCCACCAGACCAAAAATTCCCAATTCGAATAATCTCAGTGCCCACATAGACTGAAAGACGTCTGGTAACATGACTCCAACCCCTCCTTCTCCGCCGCTGACACCTTGAAATAGTCTTTTCTGATACATTGAGAGTACTATCATGGCGAAAGCTAGGCTAAAGAAGGTAAACGGAATACCTTTGAAAGATCGCTGAATAATAAATGACAGAAGGATTCCCAGACCAAACCCCACTAGTAGGCTAAGTAACAGGGCAACGAAGTAGTTTAGCCCCCACCAGCTCAGCGCATAAGCTGTAACGTAGGCACCCATTCCTAAGAACAGGGTCTGTCCAAAGTTGAGTAAGCCAGTGTACCCTAGTAGGAGGTCAAAAGAAAGTGCAAATAATCCAATAATGAAAACCCTGGTCAGTATATCTAAATAGGGTAAATTAAAATAAGAAAATACTGGAACAAGGGCGAATAAGATTACGATTAGTGCCCATGAGGAGGAATTTGAGCTCAATAAACCCTTGTACTTAGATAACATTATTTCGTCCCCCATAATCCTTCTGGTTTAACTAACAGGATAAATGCCATAAGCAAGAACAGGCTCGGGCCTGCAAGAAACGGGATATAGTAGGCGAACAGCTCGTGTGTTATGCCGGCTAACAACGAACCATAGAAAGTCCCTTTGAATGACCCTAGACCGCCGATGACTACGATGGCGAAAGCGAAAAACAAGTAGTCTAACCCAAGGTCAACACTGGCATAAACCCAGCCAACCGCTGCTGCACCTCCAAGGCCTGCCAGAGCGCAACCGATGGCAAAAACAAGAGTGAACGTTAGCTTAATATTAGCCCCCATTGCCTGGGTCATGTCGGCGTCATCAATTCCGGCCCGTACTATCAGCCCCACGTTTGTCCTGTTCAAGAAAAGGAAAACGGAACCTGCAATAATTAAACCCAATATTATAATGAAGATACGGTAGTTATTGAGGATGAACGGTCCCGGGGTTATCGTTCCCTGGAGGTATGAGGGTATAGTAATGTAAGTGGAACTTGCCGCTCCGTATCGAAGTAAAGCACCGTAATGGATAATGTACATTATTCCTAGGGTAACCATGATAATTCCGGTTTCGTCCCCGAACTTCTTCCTCAATAGCCCAGTTTCTATTAATATTCCCACTGCCGCCATGGACAGAGCCCCTACGATGAGGCCGAGATAGAAGCTCCCCGTGTAAGCTACCAGTTCGTATGATACAAAAGCTCCGAGCATAAACAGGCTACCATGGGCAAAGTTGACTATCCCTTCTAAACCAAATATCAGGGAGAATCCCGATGCAATCATAAAATAAAGCATGCTAAGTGCTAATCCGTCAAGTAAAGCACTTGCTAGTGTAGCAATCATCCGTAATCACCTAAATGTCATACCGCTGTACCCAGATATTTCTCTACAGTTTCGGGTTTGTTCATCAGCTCGCCCATTAGACCTCTTTCTACAACTCTTCCATTAGACATCATCACAAATCTTTCTGCAAAATCCTTGGCCATGTCCAGATTGTCAGCAACCAATAAAATGGAGGCCCTTTTCTTGATTTCTTCAAGTGCGGCAAAGGTCTTTTGAGCGTTCTCCGGGCTCAGTCCCTCAGTTGGTTCGTCGACTAAGAGCAGGTCGTCAGCTTGACTTATCATCGCTCGGGCCAAAGCTAGTAGCTTTTGCTCACCACCACTCAGAGACTTGCCTGTATTGGTCGCATGTTCCTGGAGGAAAGGAAACAGATCGTAAATTTCTTTCAATTTCTCCGCACTTTCGTTTTGAAGCATCCCCATCCTCAAGTTTTCTTTTACGGTAAGTGTCGGGAAAATCCGAGCTGAATCGGGCGAATAGCTGATGCCCTTTCTTGCTATCTCGTACGGAGAAGTGTTTAAGATTGACTCTCCTTTGAATGTTATGTCTCCACTTCTCGGAGGGTAGAACCCCAGTATACTTTCGAGTGTAGTTGTCTTCCCTGCGCCGTTTCTGCCAAGGAGGGCCACGATTTCGCCAGACGGTACGGAGAATGAAACTCCCTGGAGAATGTAAGCTTCCCCGATTTCGACCTCTACGTCGGATAGTTCCAGAATGTTGGTCATCGTTTTCTACAGTCCTCCTAAGTAGGCTTGCTGTACTTCCGCGTTCTCCTGAATCTCCTCAGGAGTTCCATCTGCCAGGAGTTTTCCATCTGCCAGGACGAAGATGCTATCTGATACCTCCATAACTATATCGATTTTATGCTCAATCAGGATTATGGTTAGATCCTTGTGAGACTTACTTAGTTCCTGGATGATCTCTAAAATCTCGGGGATTTCCTCAACAGCCATTCCGGCGGTTGGTTCGTCCAGTAGAATCAGCTCCGGGTCAGTGGCCAGGGCAATAGCGACATCTAATTTTCGCTGATCTGCTCGGGTCAAAGTACCTGCCAGGAGGTTCTGTACGTCCGTTAGATTTACCCTCTCCAGTATATTTTGACTTTGATGGATGAAATCGTCGTATTTCCCCGCCCTCGAGAACAGGTTATAGGTTACGGTGGATTTACCTCGACTCTGTGCCGCCAGTCTCACGTTTTCCAGGGTGGTTAAGGCGGGGAAGATCTGGGTCAATTGGAAAGATCTGGCGATTCCCAGCTGTGAGCGTTTCTGGGGAGACGTGCCCGTTATATCCATATCCTTGTAAATCATTCTTCCGCTTGTAGGCTCCAAAAGGCCCGATAACAGGTTGAAGAACGTCGTCTTACCCGCGCCGTTAGGGCCGATTATGGTTTTAATTATGCCTTTGGGAAATTCAACGCTGACCGAATCCACCGCTCTCAGGCCACCAAAGTCCTTCGTTAAATTGTCAGTTGTTAATACTGAGTTTGGGTTCATTCTTCTCCCGCAATCTCTCGCTTTAGCTGTTTGATCGTCTCAACTGGAAATATTTTTTATAAATCCCCCCTGATTTACCTTAATCAGGGGGGACCGTAATGCTTACACTGATTAGTCTTTTTCACTGATTGGTTCGTAGTCGGTTTTGATAGGAGGATCGATATACTCGCGAGGAACTTTCTCAATCCGTTTGCCAATGATTAACCCCTCGGTTCTAGATGTTCCCATGTTGTCGTCCGGCTTATCCAGTACGGCTTCTGCGATGTAAATAGGTCTTACGGCCTGGTGATCTCTCGGTCTGATCATGGTGTCGCCCAAACACGTTTCTAATTCCATACCTTCCCAGACCTTAATTAAACTTATAGGATCCATCCCCTCGACCTTCTCCAGTCCTTCCACGATGAACTGAGCAGAAGCGAAGGCAGAGCCAGTAAACAGTTCAGGTACGTTGACCTTGGAGAGTTTGTCAAAGATGTCTCCTTCCTTCTGTGAGTAAGCCTTCGCAAACGCATCCGGCCGAATATCGTTTTTTTGCATCTTTTCTACCAGGAAGTCGTACTCTGGTCCAGAGTTCACGTCGTAGGCAAAATAACAAAAACCCTGAGCCCCTTCGTATAGACCTCCAGATAGCAAATTGACGTTGTTCATGGTGAATAAGTCAATTACCGATCCAATTACCATATCCATCATGTCAAGGTTGCTTATTGCCTGATAAAGTGGTGCAAAACCTGAACCTGCCCATGTAATCCACAGCATGTCGGGGTTCTTGTTTTTAATTCTTTGAAGGTAGGGTTTGAAGTTCTTTGTCCCGGCGGGTGGATACTCCTCAGCTACTGTCTCCACGTCGTACTCAGCGAAGGATTCAATTGCCGTTTCTGCACCGAGTTGACCGAACGTATTATCAATCGCTATGATCCCGATGCTATTCACATCTTCCATTCTACCGTAGTAATAAGCTGCTCCTCTGGCGTCGTGCCAGCTATTCCGTCCAATTCGGAAGATATATTTATTGAATTTCGGCTTTTGTGTTAGGCTGGCGGAAGCAGCGGGAGAAATAAAGTAAGGTACTTGGTAGGTTTGGGCAATTCTTTCGACGGAGGTGGCAACAGGACTATGTGACGTTCCAAAAAGGATGTCAGCTCCCCAGCTCGTTATTGCCTGACGTGCTTTTGATACTCCAACAGCGGGGTCACCTTCCGTGTCGAAAATCTTGATAAGGACTTCTCTACCGTCATCCAATTCGTATGGTCCTTCCCAGCTTGGAGCGTCAGTAGCGTACTGCAGACCTATTTTGAATCCCTGAATCGCCCACGTGCCGTAGAAATACAGTCCCTTCGAGGGCCGTGGTTGAAGAACGGCAACCTTCACCTCGTCGTCAGCTGCGCTGGCCACAGGGGCCACTGATACCATCATTGAGAATGCTAGGACAAAAGCAATTAGCAGCGCAAAATATCCTTTTTTATACATTTTCAAAACCTCCATGGTAATCATTTAAAAGTCGGCTCACTTACCATCCTTTAGTAAATCGCAAACTTGTGGTTGAACTTTACACTGTGAAAAGAATTGCGTGCTATCACCTCCTGCTAGGAGAAAACATTTACACCCCCTATTATAGATCTATACGAACTTTTCTTCGACTTTGTCTCTTTGTAACTTCCCGTAAGCATTCCGGGGGAGGGAATCAGCCATTTCAAAGTGTTTTGGTACTTTGTATCTAGCAAGGTTTTCCCGACAGTAATCGGTTAGTTGCTCTTTGGAAACTGTTTCACCTTTTTCAACTACAACTATTGCCTTGCCTACTTCACCCCATTGATCGTCAGGCACGCCTAAAAGCGCCGCGTCGTCCACGGCCGGGTGCTTCTGTAATACATCTTCAACCTCCGCGAGATATATGTTCTCTCCTCCGGAAATTATCATGTCTTTTTTTCGCCCTTCGATATAGTAGTAACCTTCGTCATCCTTGCTGGCCAGGTCTCCCGTGTGAAACCAATCGCCAGCAAACACCTCATCTGTTGCTTCTGGATTTTCCCAGTAGCCGGAAAAGACATGTGGACCTTTGAGTAATAGCTCACCAATCTCTCCTTCCTCCACTTTTGCTCCTTCGTCATCGACGATCTTTGCTTCTCCGTGAAAAATAGGTCTACCAACCGAACCTTCTTTTATCATTGTTTCGGCTGGAGTCTGAGAGAAGCAATTAATGCCAGCTTCAGTTAGCCCGTAACCTTCTTTAAAGATGAGGTCCTGTCTCCTGTAAGGATTTTTAATTGCTTCTGAACACGGGGCTCCGCCAGAGATCAAGAAACGAATTGAGCTCAAATCCACTTTTGCAAACATGTCCGTCTCACTCATCATCCGAAACATGGTCGGCACCATGAAAACTACAGTTGCAGATTCCCGTTCTATTAGTTGGAGTGCATCTTCAGGGTCAAACTCTTTTGTGGTTACTACGCGCCCGCCTAGATGATACATTGGCGTTAGGATTACGTTTAAACCGCCGCTATGGAATTGAGGGGTAAATATAGGAGCAACGTCGTCGGGAACAAGTTGCCAGGATACGATAGTATTCGTGGAGTTCCATAGAATCATTCGGTGGGGAAGAATTGCCCCCTTTGGCTTACCCGTGGTTCCAGAGGTATAAAGAATTGCGTGAGGATCCTCTCTTTTAATTGGAGTCTTTGGTCTAACCTTCGAAGAGGAAGCGTTTTCTAAGCCATTCTCGTATTCGGATAAAGAGATCCAATCTGTCCGGTCATAAGAATTAATTAGCTGTTGTGTGTACTCGCTGCTTTCGCCGTCGTAAAGAACCACTTTGGGTCTAGAGTCCTCTAAAATATATTCCAGCTCCGGGCGAGCTAGCCTCCAGTTTAGTGGAGTCAATATAGCTCCTATTTTTCCCAGGCCAAAGTAAAGATCGGAGTAATGTAACCCATTAAGAGCTAATATCCCCACGCGGTCACCCTGACCAATCCCGTACTCCTCGCGCAGAAAATTAACTGCTTTATTCGCTCGCTTGTTTAGTTCTCGATAACGATAACGATCGTCGCTGTCCCAATCCACCCACCCAATTCGGTTTGGGGTGAGATCGGCTCGTTTTTCAAGAATTTGTCCGACAAACGCGTCCATAATCAAACCTCCTGTTGTAAGAAATCCAGGGCGAGCTGACAGAACTTCTCCGGCCGCTCAATTACGGAAGCGTGGCCCGCATCGGGAATAATGTCCAATCTAGCATTGAGCAATTGAGAAGAAATGTATCGGGAGTACTCAGGCGGTGTAAGAATGTCTTTCTCCCCAACTACCACCAGCGAAGGAAATGGGATGTTGCTAATGGAACCTTCGAGCTCGTATAGTTTCGCTCCCTCTATCAGGTTAACAGTTGCCTGTTGGGGAGCTTTATGAGCTTCTTTCTTAAAATATTTGAATAAATCTTGGTTTTCTTCCAGAAAAGTTCCTCCCCAGACGTAAGGTGTGGCAACCAAAAAGCGCAGCTCCGGGCTTATTTTTGCTGCTTCCAGCCAGGCGTCAATTTTTGCTTCCAGTAGCGCATCGACGTATGCGTAACCATCTGCGAGGATCAGCGAGTTAACCAAGTCTGGATGTTTAAGAGCTAAAGGCAAAAGAGCGGATGCACCGTTGGAGAGGCCGATCAAATTGGCATTAGAAATACCGAGGTCCGTGAGGAGGGCAGCTAAGTCTTCTGAGTGCTGGTTGACTGAATATGGGCCCTCGGGTTTATCAGTTTCTCCCTGCCCACGGGAGTCATAGAGCAGAAGGTGATAATCTTCCTCGAAGTAAGGAACGTGTTGATCCCAGCTGGAAGTGTCGGTAAGCAAACCATTTACAAAGACCAGAGGCTCCCCGTGAGGGTTGCCTTTCAGTTCGTAATGAACTTCGATTCCATTTACTTTGGTCTTAGACATTATCCTCCTCAAGGAAGTCCAAGATCAGAGAATTGAGTTTAGCTGGCTGCTCAAGGTGAATTAAGTGGCCCGAACCGTCTACAATCTTTAATTTGCAGCTGGGTATGGTATCACAAAGCTTTTGCGCAAATTCGAGAGGAACAACGCGGTCTTCATTTCCGGCAAGGACCAATGTTTCTGCCTGAATCCCCTTTACTTTCTGTTGAAGATCAAAGTTCGATCCGGCCTGAAATTGGCGCTGAAAAGCATCGGGAGGTTGAGCCTCGTCTAGGCGCATCTTCACCAGCTTCTCTATCTGATCTTCCTCCTCCGCAAAAAAGTCTTCAGCGACTGAATATTTAAAACCTTTTCGGTAGACTTCTTCCAGGCTCAATCCTTCGACGTCCAGGATTTCTTCCCACAAATCACCTGTTGCCTGCAAGTATTCAGGCCCGCCGTAGTGAGTCGATACGAGTACAAGCTTGTCGACGAGTTCCGGGTAGCTTAAGGCAAATTCCTGAGCAATGTACCCGCCCAGGGAGAGGCCGAGAAGGTGAACGTTCTGTAAGCCAAGATGATCTATCAAGCCCTTACAGTCTTCAGTCATATCTTTGATTTCATAATTTCCGTTAACTTTTTCTGACTTACCTACGTCGCGGTTGTCAAAAATAATTAGCCGGAAGTCTTTCTCGAGTTCGGGAATCTGTTTATACCAGAATCTGGAAGAATAACCCAACCCCTGAACCATGACTAGAGGTGGACCTTCGCCATACTCCTCGTAATATAGATTAACGCCATTTACAGTTGCATTTGGCATTTTTACCTCCTTCCGTTAAACTACCAATCCTCCGTCTACAGTGATTACGGATCCGTTGATAAAGCTAGCATCGTCAGATGCAAGGAAAAGAAAAGTTTTGGCTACTTCAGCGGGCTTACCCAGGCGTCCAATAGGAGTTCGGTCGGTAATCTGGTTAATCACTTTTTCGGGTACATTTTCCATCATCCCGGTTTGTATAAAACCTGGAGCAATTGCATTTACCGTCACGCCCTTAGGCCCAAATTCTCTTGCCCAGACTTTAGTCATCCCTATGACCCCTGCTTTGCTTGCTACGTAGTTAGTCTGTCCGTAATTTCCGTACAGGGCGACGACTGAACTAGAATTAACGATCCGACCATATTCCTGTTCGACCATTCCTGGAGCTACTGCCTGCGTGCAATTAAAAACACCTTTCAGATTTGTTTCAACGACCTTGTCCCATTGCTCTTCGGTCATATTCAATGCTTTTGCATCTCGGTTTATGCCTGCGTTATTTATTAGGATGTCGATCCGATCCCACTTGTTTTC
>CAZTJJ010000070.1:3724-8939 GCA_964614065.1 uncultured Thermotogae bacterium | reverse complement strand
ACTGGCTTTATCTCTGTTTATCCTTGTACATATTTCGATCCGCTTTCGTTAAAGCTTTTTCAATATCCCTGTTCTGCTCGGCAGTCCAGTGTGAGATACCCATTGCCAAGGTGAGGTCGTGTTGAAGCAAATTTGACTCTTCGTTCCAACGGGACAGTTCTTTCTTTAGTCTAGGGATTATCTCGGATTCCCCGTTGGTTTCTGGCATCATTACTAGAAATTCGTCACCACCGAACCTTACCACGGTGTCAGCGCTTCGTACGTTTTCTTGAATAAGCCTCGCTACCTGCTGTAGTATTTTGTCTCCAGTTTGATGCGAATACTGGTCGTTTATCCTCTTAAAGTCGTCAATGTCTATCATAAGGAAGGCCAGAGGTCTGTTGTAACGAATCGCCTCCTCTACTTCCTTGTTCAGGGTTTCGTTGAAATATCGACGGTTGTAGAGGTCTGTTAGGGGATCATGAATTGCCTGTTCTTTTAATTGTTTTTCTAGCTTAACCCGTTGTAAGACCTCGTAGATATGTCCCGTGAGTAACTCGGCGAGCTGAGCATCCTCTTTGGTAAAAGCATTGACTTGCTCGGATATCACCTGGAAAACGCCGATATCTCCAATAGGTGTGCTGATGAAGGATCGATATTCTGAGCGGGCTGGTTTTGCTTCTTCAACCTCTCGTATGTCATCATACAGATAAGTTTCCCCTGTTTGATAGGTCTTGCCAGTTAGTCCCTCATCTACTGACATGTCTTCGTGTATCCACTCTGAAGGGGATTCCGCAGAGGTGGCCATGTCCTCAAACTTGCCATCTTTCGCGATCGCGAAGCTGCAGATAAGAAAGTCCAATGTCTCTACCGCAGCATTTATTCCTAATTGAAAAACTTCTTCCTGCGTGTCGGCTGATTCGAGTTTTCTTGCCACTTTGTGCAGACTCTCTAGCTTGTCCTTTGTGGACTGGATTGAGTCCGCCTTTTGTCGTAACTCTTCTTCAAGCCTGACCCGCTTTATTTCTTCTCGAAGATGGCCGGCAAGTATTTCCGTAAGCTCGACCTCGGTTTGCCCAAAGCTACCGACCTCCTTGGAGATTACCTGGAAGTTTCCTAGCTTTCCAATAGGAGTACTGATGAATGCTCTGAACTCTTTGTTTGTTGGTTTTGCCGCTGGGTGGCTTCTGACGTCCTCACCCCAGATAGTTTCACCTCTTTCAATAGACTTTCCAGTGAGCCCTTCGCCAATTTTGAAGGTAGTGAGTTCGTCGGAAGCTAATCCCGACGTGTTAGCTTTAGGGACGATGGTGTCACCTTCTACTATGGATATCGCACAGGACTCAAAGTCGAGTATATTTTTCGCAGCGTCAACAGCCGTTTGAAGAACATCCTGTTCGCTATTTTGTTGTTGTAATCTATCAACCGCGTTGTGTAACTGGCGCAACTTCTCTCTTTTTGCGGCCAGGGCTTTCTCTGCGTTTTTGCGTTCGGTGATGTCTCTATCCATACCCAAAAACCCAGTTATATTTCCCTCGTTATCGCGCCTGGGGAATTTTTGGATAGAGTACCAACGTTTTTCTCCATTGGGTAGAGTTACTTCCCTCTCTCTGCCTATTACAGGTTCTCCGTTTAATGCTCGTGTTTCGTCTTTGAGAATCTCTTTGGCCTCCGGCCACAAGTCTTTCGCTGTTTTCCCTATCATATCCTCTTTATTTATGCCAAGGAGGTTAGCATAACCATCATTCACTTTTTCGAATTTGTGCTGATCATCCTTGAAGTACACAAAATCCGGGGTGAGGGTCATTATTGATTGGAATAGGTCTCTCTCCTGGTGCAGCTTTTCTTTTGCCGCTTTTCGGTCGGAGATATCTCTTATGCTTACCAGAATTCTCTCGACTTCCCCCACTTCTATTATTCTCCCTTTAAGTTCTATTGGTACCTTTGCACCATCCTTGCGGATGTTTGTGGTCTCTAATGGCTTTCCTAACTTGGTTGCTTCGTCTATCTGATCAGGTAAAAAGGCGGGTGCACCTTCGGGGACGATGTCGTCGGTTGTGAGATTCAGTAACTCCTGTTTTTTGTAGCCTAACAATTTACTAGCTTCGGAATTGGCATCGAGTATGTTCCCGGAAAAGTCTTCGAGGAATACCGCTTCCGGTAGGTTTTCTATTAATTTTGAACACTCTATGTGGCTAAACAATCTAGGGTTTGGATTGGTTTTCTTATCCAAACTCAACCTCCCCTTCCTCAATCATGTCCCCTAATATATCTACAACTTCAGGGTCGTACTTACTACCTCTTCTTTTGATCGTGCATCCCTGTATGGTCTACCTGTGATTAAAACGTAAGATTATTACGTTTTTCTTCATAGTTGTCAAATGAATACAAAGCCTAGAACTGCTTGGGTAAAAGTTGAGATACATAGCTAGTTGCTTCATGATTAAAGATACGTTGTGAACAATAGAATTGATCTCACTTCCTACAGGTTAAAATCTAATGGCGTGGAGTAGGGCTGAGAGGAGATAAACTGTGCCTAAAGATGCAGAGTTGAATGGTGAAAAACTTAGCTTCGGGCCCAAGGTAGCCTACGCCATCGGTGTTTTATCACATTCTGTAGGACCGGGTACTATTGTCGCTTTTTGGTATCTCTTTTTTCTAACTGACGTGGCACATCTTAATCCCGCCTTAGCTGGTGTTACCATCATAGTGGGAGGGGTATGGGATGCAGTCAATGACCCGCTGATAGGTTGGCTTTCGGATCGAACACGCACTCGATGGGGAAGACGTCGCCCGTATTTACTGTTCGGCGCCGTCCCTTATGGAATTACATTTGCCTTGATGTGGTGGGTTCCACCGATTGAAAGGCAGATACTGCTGTGTATATATTTTGCGATGGTGTATATCCTGTTTGATACAGCGGTTACTGTAGTGAGTTGCCCATACGATGCTTTGGTGCCGGAACTGACCCTTGACTACGACGAGCGGACATCGGTAACCAGTTATCGCGCCTTTTTCTCTATTGTAACTGGGCTTCTTGCAGCGGTGGGTTTTGGGCTCGTTCTTAATTCTATTTCGAACATTGAATTTGCTTTCCTCGGAATGGGCCTTACTTTGGGGGTCATTTTCATTCCCACTATTCTGATTGCTTTCTTTGGAACGCGAGAGCGTAAGTCTTTTCAAGACAAACCTGCAGCGTCCTTCCGGGAGAGTTTGCGCTTTGTCCTTCATAACCATCCATGGCGTTACTCGTTGGGAATGCACATCTTGAGCTGGGTTCCGGTGAATATTGCTTCGGCTGTATTTGTTTACTACCTGATTTACTGGATAAAAATGCGGCCCGGTGAGGCTTCAATGGTACAGGGGGTAATCTTAGCCAGTAGTGCTTTGTTTCTGCCGTTGGTACTTTGGATGGGGCGCCGTTGGGAAAAGAGGACTGCCTATGTTGTTTTCATAACCTCCTGGTTGGTGGTGATGTTAAGCATTTTGCTTGTTCCACAGGGAGCAAGGTTACTGGCTTATTTGATAGCCATTTTAGCTGGACCAGGTATTGCAGCCGCTCACGCTTTGCCGCGGGCAATGAGCGCGGATACTTTGGATGTTGATCAAATACAAAGTGGCAGGCGGCAGGAAGGTATATATGCGGGTATCGAAGTCTTTGCCCGGAAGATCTCAACCAAGGTAGTTTTAGCGGGAGTTGGTCCGGTGCTAGCCTGGTCAGGTTACGTTCAAAATGCAGCGGAACAGACAACTCAGGCTCTGTGGGCTATTCGTCTCTTGCTTGCCGTTGTGCCTGCAGTTATCTTATTAATGGCAGTTGTGCTTGCAGGGAAGTATCCTTTGGGTCGCCAACAACATCGAGAGGTTCAGGTCCAATTGGGCAAACAAGGATTACTTGGCGAACAAAGTTTCGATAATGTTGACAACTAACGGGAGGAAATAGATGCAGATCATAAAGGTGACAGGTCAATCAGAAATTCACGATTTTATCGAATTTCCTTTTAAACTTTATAATCAAAAGAATTCTTCATGGTGGGTTCCCCCTATGAATACGGACATGGAGTTTAACTTGGATTCCAACAGACATCCTTTTTATGACGACCCCGGCTCTGATGCTCAGTGTTTCCTTGCTAAGAATAACGGTAGAATAAAAGGAAGGATCATGGTGATAGAATCCGCTCCTTACAACAAAGTACACGAAACTAATACTGCCTTCTTCTATTTTTTCGAAACACTGGACGATGAGAAAATAGCTAATGCTCTTTTTGATGTTGTTTTTGATTGGGCGCGGAAGCGTGATTTGGAGCAGATAATTGGTCCAACGGGCTTACTGGCCGGAGATGGCCATGGTATTTTGGTGAAGGGCTTTGGACGGCGGCCTGGAATGGGTATGCCCTGGAATCCGCCTTTCTACAAAGAGATGGTAGAATCTGCGGGATTTGAAAAACGAGCGGACACTCTCTCTGCACAAGTTTCCCTTGACTTTGAGAGCTATTGGGATCTTGTACAAAACCTTTACGAATCTGCGGAGAAGGTCAAAAAACAACGGGGCCTTCGCGTTAAAACGTTTGACAGCCAGCAGGCGATCAAAGACGAGCTCTCTTGGTTGACACAAGAGTTGTGTAATGTCTACAATAAATCTTTTGAAAATCTTCCTTTCTTCCATCCTATGGATGAGGCTAAAATGCGCCGGATTATCAATCAGCTCCTGGCCGTGGCTACCAGACGGTCGGTCGAGTTATTTAATCTGGCAATGAAGGATGATAGGGTAATTGGATTTCTTCTCGCTTACCCCAACATAGTCTCAGGTCTGAGAAGCGCCGGGGGAGAACTGTGGCCACTGGGTTGGCTTTACCTGAAAACTGCTCGCAGATTTACCACCTGGGTGGATGCCAACGGTATAGGCATACTACCCGAGTTTCAGGGCACGGGCGCCGCGGTGGTAATGTATGCACAGTTATTAAAGACACTTGAAAAAAGTCGTTTTCAACATCTCATAATCAACCAGGTGCTAGAAGAAAACCATAAGAACCTACGTGAGATGAAAATTTTCGGTGTAACTGAATTCGATCGAGTTCACCGAATCTATCGGCGTAAACTATAAAATCCGGCTTTCTAAACCTCAATTCTTTCACCATATACTACGCCTCGTCTTCACATCAAAAAAATCCCCCTCACCTAGCCTCTCGCTTCAGCAGGCTGAACATCGGGGGGAGAGGGAAACGGGTGAAGTAAC
>CAZTJJ010000070.1:0-3624 GCA_964614065.1 uncultured Thermotogae bacterium | reverse complement strand
GCCTCTCGCTTCAGCAGGCTGAACATCGGGGGGAGAGGGAAACGGGTGAAGTAACCTGCTCCACACCGGGGCTCGAAAACCCCGGCTATCGTTTGCGGGACGTTGTAATAGGGATCGTATCGTTTGTGAGGATCAAGGTGTTGATCCTCGATCGCCGGAGATGAAAGAATTGAGTCAAACCAACCTCGCGTCTTCTTTATATAAGGACTTCCGCAAATTGGCTACTGTGGGAGTTTTTGAACAACAATTTGCTGTTGCAGAGATGTTCTTCTTTTTAAAGCTCTACGGGCAAGTGTTAAGTAAGTTCGTAACTTCTTGGATTGACCGAGATATGTTTCGTCGATTTCCTCTCCGGGTGTAATTAAATTCCCGTAGCCGAAGATTTCCTGCGAGATGAAATTAGATGCTCTGTCTGTTGTTTTCTCGTCTTTTCGAGGTAAATAAGTTTCAGATATTAGAGATTTTCAACGATTAAGTTGAGCTAACAGAGATCTTGAATATCGGCTAGACAAGCTACTGGGTAAAGGTTTCCGTTAATGGGGTAGTTCTGTAAGGACCTTAAATGTAGGATTGATTTTTGGATAAAGGAAGTTCCGAAGAAAAAAATTGATCCTCAGGGTAAACGGGAAGAAAGAAAAAGAAAAGCCCCAGGGATATTTCCCTGGGGCTGAGAAACTAAGAAATTATCTATCCATTGCTACGCATTTCGCTTAGCTTAGTTGTGGCTTTTTGAGCAGCATCAATTAATTGATAACTGACGGGAGAAGCTGTCAACAAAGGATGAGTTCCCATCTGGAAAGTGCATATCTCGTCCGCCCTCATTTCGTGTTGGATAAGGGCACCGATAAAGTTAATCTTCTCCCCGACGGATTCTCCACCATAGACCTGGCCACCAAGGAGTAACCCTGTGTCCTTCTCAAAAATCAGCTTTACCCCCATCTCTTGGGCTCCAGGGATCTTTCCGGGGTGCCGATTAACAGCTGTGGATTCGCCTATGACGATCTCAATGTCCATCTCGTTAGCCTCTTTCTCTGTTCTACCGGCAGAGCCGACAGCAAGATCACCAAATTGAGTGGAAAATATTCCCACCGGGTTGCTCATTCTTCTCCTTATCCCACCAAGGTTAGCCCCTGCTACCCTTCCTTCAGTGGTGGCGATGGAAGCTAAGCGTATTTCTCGGGCTTCTCCGCATAGATAACACTCTTTTCTTGCGCAATCTCCTACTGCGAATATATTGTCGTTGCTAGTTCGCATGAAATCATCTACCCAGATTCCTTCCCGAGGGTCGGCCTTAAGACCGGCATCCAGGGCTAGTTGAATTTCCGGCTTTACCCCGACGCTGAGAATGACTGCATCCGCGTCGATCTTCTGACCGTTTTCCATTTCAACGTATTCTACTTCACCATTGCCTTTGAAAGATTTTGCGGTTCTCCCAGTTAGGATGTTGAGGCCTCTTTCGGTTAACTTATCCTCGACTTTCTTGCAGATCTCTTCATCACAGGCCAGACTCAGTGGATACGACAACCGCTCTATCACTGTGACATTCATATCGTCCATCTTGTTGCACTCGTCCGCGAACTCGAGCCCCATGAATCCACCACCAACTACCACAAGGTCATCTACTTCCTGCAAGGACTCCTTCATTTCGGATAAGTAATCCGGATCTTTCTGAACCGTGAATACGTTATCCAGGTCGGTGCCTGAAATGGGAGGTACTAGGGATTGTGAGCCGACGGCGAGAATCAACTTTTCGTATTTGAAGTTTTGACCATTGGCTGTGGTAACCGTTTTGGCTTCCTTGTTAACCGAAGTGACTTCGTCGATTTCCAAATTTATATCGTTATTCGTTAGTACCTTGTCCGGTATTAGATCTTCTTCCGCAGAATTTAGGGTGCCAAAAATGTAAGGAATACCACAGGGTACCAAAACTCGCTTGTCTTTCCTGACAATTGTTATATCAACTTCTGAATTATACCTTCTAGCCGTTATCGCCGTGGTTAGACCAGCAGCACTTCCGCCTACAATTAAAATTTCGGTTTCTTTCATTGTTGCGTTCACCCTCCTAAATGTGGGAACTCGCTTTTACTAGAAATGTTTAAAGCGAATGTAATCTATTAATTGTTCTCTTGTTGATTCAAGATTAATACTTGTGATCTCAATTATAAATTAACTGGCCCACATACACAAATTGATTTCGCCAAATCGGGCGTCCGATTCCATGAGCTTCAGCATAGATTGCGGAATTGCGTTTGCTGCCTTGGTATCGCATGTAAGAGCCAACTTTTGTGTATGTTTGTTCTTCTCGGGATGGTAGGCAAATCATTTCCCCTTGAAGTAACATACCGGACATTGAATGGGAGGAGGATAGCCTCCAAAACAAGTTTGTATCGACCTGGAAATTGGAACACTTTCTATCCGAATTCGTAGCTAGATTCTAAAGATAAGTAAGGGATAGGGAAGGAAAATGTTTCAAGTGCTGAAATGGGCAGTCCCAGGTTGATTTCTACTCCTCCTCCGAATCGATAGTTTTTGGGTGAGAAAAGATACTGGAATCCCCCACCGATAAGCAGTAGAAATTTGTTTTCGCCTGAAGAAGGAGGAGCGGTTAGGACTTTAACCTGAACCCTGGGATAGAAGTCGGTGTTGATAAAATCGTACCGGTAGTAAAGTGTCCCTTCGTACGCTAGATCGGCAACGGTGAAACCAGATAGATTGTGGGGAAAGGCCAATCCCAGGTTGGCACCCACCTCCTGTATACCACTCTGGATGCTTATTCCAAAATAAGGAGTAAGGTGGCCGCTGAGTTCTAGACCCAGGTTAAAATGAGTTTCGCTGCAAGCGAAGGGGGAAAGCAAGAGAAAAGATAACAAGAAGAATCCGGTGCAAGCGGCAAGTTTGTATTTATAACTCATATTTCACCCTCCCGAGACAAGCTTCTTGATTGACCCACCCGTATTATACATCAAGCGGTAGTTTTTCAAAGCTTTTACCTGCTTAGAGCCTGAAGTGCTAAGCGTGAAAAGAAAAAAAGCTGCAAAGCCTGCTTTTCTACAAGTCCGCTCCAAGGTGTGGGGTAATTGACTGATATTGGAGAAAATAACCCGTGTATGCCATTTTGTATATCATCCGTGCATCTAGTAAGTTTATATTAAAAAGCTGGCAGGGTTTCCGATTTGTTTATGGAAACCTTGAGTAAGGCAGTTTTCTGTGAATTCAACCCTTTAGAAAATAAGCATTTCTGTGAGGTTTACTAGATGTTTGAAGCTTTTGCCGACAAGTCGTTTAAAACAATTGCCAGACGCTATTTTGTACTTAACGGTTTTGATGGGATATTGACGGTCCTGGGTATCACGGCGGGTTCTTTTTCTACGGGAGTGTCCAATCCAAACATCTTAATAACCTCGAGCCTGGGTGCAGCTATTGCTTTAGGTATCTCTGGAGTGTCGGGTGCCTACATTACCGAAAAAGCTGAGAGGTTAAAGGAGTTTAAGCACCTGCAGAACAAGATGCTTTCCGAGATGGAGGATTCAGTTCACAGGGAGAATGTGAATAAGAGATCAATAGCCATATCCATGATTAACGGAGCATCACCATTTGTATGCGCCGTGTTGCCCACGATTCCCT
>CAZTJJ010000069.1:5012-8956 GCA_964614065.1 uncultured Thermotogae bacterium | reverse complement strand
AACACAGATCCCAGAGCGTCTCTCACCGGCAAAGGCGAAACGGATTCCGACGGGATCATGATCAACTTTCTCGCCTGCCTGTCCTCTTCAATTCTGATCAACTCGTCCACCAGCGGATCTATCTCCGACAGGTCTCCATTAAATAAAAGGTCTTGGTAATCGTAACTTTCTTTCATTTTCCCCCCTTAAACGAAGGTTTCTCAATCTAGTTTTCCTCATCTTCCCCGGGAAGGGAACAACATTATTTCCTAACCCTCTTTTGAACCTTCTGCAGGTAAAAAGGGATTTATCAAACTCAAAACTCGTATGATTATAGTTTTCACCGAAACAAGGCACAACCATTGAACAAATGGTATACCGGTTTTATACTACACTTTCGTCGTCAGATTATTTTTCTTTCGTGCCGCTAGCCGGATTTCGAACATTGATGTTCACCAAAATCTCTAGGTTTCATACAAGCAAAAACAGAGGTTTTTGATCTCAGTGTCTACCTGGTTTGAAGTGTATAACATAGGTTAATTCTTGAGAGAAAAAACGGAGAAAACAGGCCTAGAAAGACCACCTATAGTATCGGGGAGTTAATTATTTGGAAGGCTCGGCGGAAAAAGAAAAACCCCGGATCATCTTGATCCGGGGTTGTAATATTGTAATATCCAAATTTCCTATCGTTAGATTTACACTAGAACTTGTAATCAAATGATAGAGAAATTTCTTCAAGCCCGCCATACGGCTCGTTCTTCGGCGACAGAAGCAGACCGGTACCCATGGCAAACTGGTCACTCAGTTCGAAGGCCGTATCCAACTCGAACAGTGCAAGGTCAAAGAGTCCATTGCTCTCAGTCATGTCGAAGTAAATGTCTGCGGTAAATGACAGCGGGAACTTATCAAGCTTTTTAATCCGGATGAGCTCGTCAAGTTCTTCCACGTACTCGTGGAGTTCATTGAGTTCAGGGGCTTTATATATATATGTGTAGCTACCCCTGAGGCTATCATTCAAATCGGCAACTGTGTAGCCATAAAGCGCCGTGTAGCTACTGAACGTGACGTGACCAAGCTGGACGCCCGTTAATGAGAATCCTTTTATCTCAAGAGCGTCTATCGTACTTCCTTGAATGCTGTTATTCCCTAACGACGCGTCCAGATCAGTGTAGACTTCTAAGTTGCACCCCCATCCTATGTCCAAAGAAGGTGTGAGGTGAATCGATTTGGTTTGAGGGGTAAACTCTAGTACAGCATCCAGGCTGAGCGGCATAGTATCGGATTCGATGGTAAAGTTGAAGTTAGTATATTCAAACCCTTCTGCCTCGGAGAATTTCGTCTCACTCCAGAAGTCACAGCACCCCAGCGACATATTTTCTAGGGTCAATACCGTGCTTACGTACTGCAGACTGGAGGGACCATAGGCATCTTCGTCGTCCCCGTGAGCCGTGATGATCTCGTATCCACTATCCATGTCTGCATTCGCGTCCATTCCAAAGTAATTATCCACTGCAACGGAAACACCGCCGGGAGTTTCCCCGGATAGAGACAGCATCATCCCTGCTCCAAAACTGGGATCTTGTGAAGTTCCGGCATTCTGCAGTAAGAAAAGAGTGCCGATGTTAACTCCACCGAGTGTCAGGCTCGCACTATTTTTCCAGTAGTCAAGACCTGGTGCCGAGGGATCAAAGTTCGCTGTAGAATCGAGGGTCAGCAACCCCATTGAAGTGGAAACACCAAAGGTCTGATCAGCATATCCGGACAAATCAAATTCCGACACACTTGTATAGGTAATTTCTCCACTCACGTAGGTAACGTCCAAGACTGAATCAAAACCATCAACTATCGGGTCGCCCATGGGGTCCAGCGTTAAAGTATTTTCCCATTCCCCATATAAAGGTCTTTCTTCTTCCACAGCGAATGCACCAAAGCCCGCTGCAAGAACCAAAACCAACGTAATAGCTAAAACTTTTCTACTCATTATTAATTTAACCTCCTTCTATGAAGTAATAACAATGTCTGCTACCTGCTAGGTCTAGCTTACAATTCCTAGGAATTAACGGTAATACGTTTTTTACCCGCGGGAAACACTTACCATAAACCACCTCCAGTGTAGCGATTTTATTATTTTTTATCATATTCCTTTATCCTCTCGAAAAAGCATTCAAACTTACTTTTTGTAATCTTAGTATATGTAAACCGTAATTAGAGTTCAAGATAATAATATGATCGAAGTCACTACATCAAAATTGCCCAGGCGAGCGCACCAACACCTAATATTATACCGGTCACTCCCAGTATAAAGTTGTTTTCCGCTTTCTTGGCCAGCTGGTTGTACTCTTCGGTTCTGCCGGACGTAGCCCTTAACTCTTGAACCTGCGCCTCCAGGTCGTTTACCCGGTTTTTCAACTGAGACGTGGTGGAGTTGGTAGAATCAACACGCTCGGAGAGCTTGTAAACCAGGTCTTCGAGTGTACTTAGATCCTGCTGGCTAGTCGTAGCTGGGTTATTTTGTAGGTACCTGACAGTTCGGGCAACCAGAGACGCCACCTGATATCTCGTGATGTCTTCCTCGCCAGCATACTTGCCACTGGGCAATCCCTCTATTATGCCACGTTGAGCCAGATACTGAATATCGGGATAAGCCCAATGATCACTGGGCACGTCAGAAAACATGTTCTCTTCGCCATAACCGGAGACAAAGAAGACGGTGGTAATCAATAACCCAATAATGACAAGAGAACTTAAAAAAGTAAATTTGGATTTCATCTGTCTTAACATCTTTTGCCGCCTCCCAATTCAAATTATATTATTGAGTAAATACGCAATTTTCAAGGACATCATAGGTAAACTAACAAGACAAAACTCTACCGATAGCCAAACCCATGACTACCTAGCAGCACTTCCTTGTTACCAGCACTAAACTAGAACAAGCTAAAAGCGCTAACAGCATTATAACATTGAGATAGAATTATAGCAAATGAAATTACCAAAACTTGCCGAGAAATCCCCATAGCCTGCTGCGGGGATGAATCAGCTGGTTTACCTCCAGCTCTCACTTGAGGAGACTAACTTGATTAAAACCATTGCACGACTTTCAGGCTAACTTGTACGACTTTCTGTGAATATCTGACCTTCCGATTCGGGCAATTGCTTCCCGATGGGCGGAAGTACCGTAGCCAACGTTAGTTTCCCAACCGTATCCCGAATAATTCTCCGCCTGAAACCGCATGTACCTGTCCCTTCCCACCTTGGCGAGGATGGACGCCGAAGCAATATGTAACGACTTGTCATCTCCTTTTGTGATCTCCCGGTATTCTCCGGCTCGTTGAATTTTTATTCCTTTATCCAGAAGGACCAGATCGACGGCCCGGCCGAGCGAATCAAGCGCCCTCTCAGCTGCCAGACCAGTAGCTCGGTTAATACCCACTTTATCTATTTCCTCGCTGCTGGATTGACCTATTCCGATACTGATCTTGTTGCTATGCGTTAAGTAGTCAAAAAGTTTTTTTCTGACCTTTCCGGTTAACTGCTTTGAATCTTTTATTTCATTAACTTGTTTCATCTCGGTTCCGTCCATTCGGGCAAGGTCAATTGAAACACAGCCTACAAAAACGGGTCCAGCCAGCGCTCCCCGGCCGGCCTCGTCCAGACCGGCCAGATTTCCGTGCTTCTGGTAGAAATTTTTGTCGAAATCAAATAAATGGGACAAGTTCATTCACCGTAGGTTAGTTGTTCTTGGTAAAAAGGTTATCAGTCTCGTTAATAAGTTCATTAACATTATAGGGCGAATGATTGGGAATGCACGTATTCATAGGATGCGTGTGTATGTCAGAGCGAGAGGTTTATCGGTCAAATTGAGGCGGGGCGCGGTGACCCCGCCTGCTTTAGTTCGTGTAGCCCGGGTGACTCCGCCCGGGCAATAGACTTTATTTTACAGCAGCCGTAGCTCCCATGCTGCGGCG
>CAZTJJ010000069.1:0-4912 GCA_964614065.1 uncultured Thermotogae bacterium | reverse complement strand
TCCGCCCGGGCAATAGACTTTATTTTACAGCAGCCGTAGCTCCCATGCTGCGGCGGATTGTTGGGGAGAAACCTCCGCTACTTTATTTTACAGCAGCCGTAGCTCCCATGCTGCGGCGGATTGTTGGGGAGAAACCTCCGGGCGAGCGTGGGAGCTCGCCCTGCAAAAAAGCTTTTATGTGATAGAATTACTGGTGAAATCACCGTGGTTTTATCGGACGGTTGGCAAAAGGGTAAAAATCGGGAGGGCACGGTGACCCGCTCTACCAATTGTGTAGCCCGGGTGACTCTGCCCGGGCGGAATGATCGCAGAAATTGCGGGAGGGCGCGGTGACCCTCCCTGCTCGAGCTAAACTTGGTCAACAGCAGGGCTGGAAACCCCTGCCTATCGGGGTATATGATGAAGAATGACTTGATAATGAAGAACACAGGCGTGGGGACACGCTCTACTTAAAGCTGACAGGTTGACGCTAGAGTGATAAACGGACGAGGGATAGTTTTCAGTCAGTTGATCAACCCAAATCTTGACAGGGGCCACACACGGATATATGGTTCGCCGATGAAAGAAGACGAGTCAGCGAACCCCCAAAACCGAGAATCGAAGCTGTTCGAACTGTTGTCACCGAGCAGGTAATACTTACCTTCCGGAACCTGGATTTCCCCCACACCATAATCGCCTTCAGCCCAATAATAACGATCAAATTTCGGTCCAGTCAACTCCTGCTCGTTAACGTAAATATCCCCACCCCCGATCTCCACAGTATCTCCACCCTTGGCTATCAACCTCTTGACATACCGGGTCTTCGTACCGTCTTCCCTGTGGTGCCAGAACACCACGATGTCGCCAATTTTTGGCTCTCGGAAATAATAGCTCACTTTATCCACAAAGAAACTATCGTGAGGCTCAATAGTTGGTTTCATCGAACCCGTGGGCACACTCATCCTTACAGTAACAAACGTCATAATCAACCAGGCCAACAGCGCGGCAACGGCTAGTACATCAACCCACTCCAGGATGTAATCAACCGTTTGGTTTGTCTTTATCCCCAGTAGATTTAATATCTTTGCGCTGTAGGGCTTCTTTGTATTGTTCTTGCTATTCCGATTGGATGACATACGGTAGCTTTCGCTCAGTACCTCCTATTTCTTCTCAAATAGTACGGTTTTGCCTGGCGAACCCTTCCTTCTTTTACCAGCTCCACTTTCTCTATCTTTGGCGAGTTCAAGGGGAGAGTCTTCTCTACACCAATACCAGACGATATTTTTCTAACCGTTATCATAGCGTTTGCCCCACTTCCGCTACGCTTCAACAATACACCTTCGAACACTTGAATCCGTTCCTTCGAACCTTCCTGTACCTGCTCGTGAACCCGTATCTTGTCTCCAGGCCGGATGTCAGGCATATCGTCCTTGATAAACTCACTTTCAAGTTCTCTCATAAAATCGTCCATCGTAATCAACTCCTTCTTCAATTGTGCGATTTTCTCCCAAACCATCAACTTCTAAACAAAAATACGGAGCAACGTTAGTTTTTCGAAGCGTTAAGTCGTCTAATAAAACTGTTCGGCAACACACCAACACGTCAATACCTTCCACGTAATCTGTCGAGAGTAATGGCTACAGCCGCACGGACTGAAAGATGATTAAATTCACCAAATCCAGCTATGGGAGGAAGCAACTTATCGAGCTTCTCAATTAACTCATCACTCATACCCCATCCTGTGCCGAACAGGAGGAAAAATGGTCTGGACCCGTTAGAGATCTCTTCCCGCCCCTCCTTATAACTTATGACCGAGTCGGTTACCTGTCGAGCGGATGTGCCAACAAGCAAAGGATCCTGGCCCTCCCTATCGGCGATATCTAAAATACCTTCATCAAGTTTATCTAAAACTGCAACTAATTCCAAGGCTTCACCTCTGTTACTATTCTCACGTTTTCGTTCGTCTTCAGTCCAGTAACCCTTCAACCGCCGGGCAATCTCTCGTTGCGTCTGCAATGGGGTTATAACGTAGTATTGCAAAACTCCGTATGTCTTTGCCGTTCGCGCGATGTCGTGCACGTCCATGCTGGTCATGGACGTAGTTACAATCTCCCCTCTTCTGTTGCGCATGGGATAGTGTAACAAGCCAATATACAGGTTCCCCAATATCTAATCCTCCTCCAGCAGGTCAGGTCTTAGCTTTTGTGTAACGCGCAGCGCCTCCCGCTTTCTGAACCGGGCGATCTTACCGTGATCGCCACTTAATAAAACTTCCGGAACTTCCATACCTTCGAATTCACGGGGTCGAGTGTACTGCGGAGGGCCCAACAGATTTCCATCGTAATACGAATCGGAGATGGCAGAGTCTTCGTTCCCCAGTACTCCTTCCACCAACCGGCTAACTCCGTCCACGATGGCCACAGCAGGTATTTCGCCTCCAGACAGGACGAAATTTCCAAGAGACAGCCTATGGTCACAGATTTTATTCACGCGTTCATCCACGCCTTCGTACCTGCCAGCAAGTAACACCAGATTGTCCTCTAGAGCCAACTCTTTCAACCTGTCCTGGTTAATTAGCTTTCCTCTGGAACTGAGCAGAATCACTCTGCCACCGCCGCGACCTGCTTTAATTGCTCTGACTCCTCGGTAGAATGGTTCAGGCTTCATGACCATTCCGGGCCCACCACCGTAAGGACGATCGTCCACGTTCTTGTGGGGTCCACGAGCGAAATCCCTAAGATTCCAGATCCCTATCTTTATTTTCCCTTTCTTGCGTGCCTGAGCAACGACACCCTGATCCAAAAATCCCTGAACCATCTCGGGGAATATCGTAAGTAGGTCAAAGATCATGATAGTCAGTCCAAAATGTCGATAACAACTTCCCGATCGGTTAGATCGCCAGCCCTCTGAACCAAATGTCTCAGCGAATCCGCCGTTCTACCATCCCGCCCCAAGAGGTAACCACGGTCACTTTCGGAGGCTGATATTAGAAAAATATCGACATCTTTCGTGTCCAGGTGATTGATCTCAAGTTTTTCTGGATGGTCAAGAAGCGGCTCGATCAGGTGGTAGAGAAGATCGAGCAACATTGTGCTAGCCGTACTTTTCTTCGTGCAGTTTCTCCATCAACCCTTCCTTAGAGAAGATATCGCGAATGGTCTTTGAAGGTTCTGCGCCCTTCTTCAACCATTCGTAAGCCTTATCCGTCTCCAGTCTAATATCCCTGGGGGTGGGTCTCGGATTGTAAAATCCTATATCGTCCAAAACCTCCGTATCCCGGGACCGGGAACGATCTAAAACCACTATGCGATAATAGGGTTGACCTTTTTTACCTGTCTTTTTTAGCCGAATCCTCGCACTCATCTTTTCCTCCTCAATAAAATCAGATACCTAGTCCGCCCGGAAGACTTCCAAATCTCTTCCGTAAGCTTCCGATGTTGTCCATCATTTTCTTAACCTTGTTGAATCTCTCCAGCAAATCGTTTACTTCGGTTACCTCGCGACCGCTGCCTCGTGCAATCCGCCTTTTTCTGCTACCGTCTATGATTTTGGGATTAGCTCGTTCCCGAGGTGTCATCGAATTTATGATCGCCTCAATTCTATCTATTTCATCTCCCTGAAGATCCAGGTCATCTATCTTCTTACTTACTCCCGGAATCTTATCCAGAATTTCCCCTAGTGTGCCCATGTTTCTGACTTCGTCCAGCTGCTCCAGAAAGTCCTGTAGAGTAAATTGTTGCTTTTTTATTTTCTCTTCGAGCTTTTCCGCCTTCTTCTGATCCATCTCCTGCTCGGCCTTCTCAACCAGAGAAAGTACATCGCCCATACCCAGTATCCGGCCAGCCACACGATCGGGATAAAATGGTTCCAGCTTGTCCAGCTTCTCTCCCATACCCGCAAATTTGACGGGTTTTCCACTGACTTCAACCATTGATAAAGCGGCACCACCACGTGCATCTCCATCCATCTTCGTCAACACTATTCCGGTAAGCCCAAGTTTTTCGTCAAACTCCTGAGCAATCGACGTTGCCTCCTGACCGGTAAGCGCATCTGCTACCAACAGAATTTCGTCGGGGCTCATCCGTTTTTCCAGCCTGACAAGCTCGTTCATCATTTCCTCGTCAATCTGCAGTCTTCCAGCGGTGTCAACTATTAGGACGTCAGCGCCGTATTGGTCAGCGTTTTTAAGGGATAGACTAGCAATCTCCTCGGGGCTCCTGTCCCTGTCGGAAAAAACGGGCAGGTCAAGATCGTCACCCAGCTTTTCCAACTGGTCTATCGCTGCGGGTCTGTAAATATCAGCAGCCACCAGCATGGGAAATCTGCCATCCTTTTCCAGAGACCTAGCAAGCTTTCCACAGGTAGTAGTCTTGCCGCTCCCCTGAAGGCCGACAACCATTATTACCGGCAGGTCCGAGTTGAGTTCCAATTCGCTCCGCTCCTGGCCCATGACCTCTGCTAACTCGTCCCTGACTATCTTTATTACCTGCTGTCCCGGAGTAAGGCTTTCCATAACCTCTTTTCCTACTGCCTTTTCCTTTATTCTACCGGTGAGCTTCTTAACTACTTTGTAATTGACATCGGCTTCCAACAGGGCGAGCTTAACCTGTTTCAGAGCCTCTTCCACGTCTTCCTGGTTTAGTTTGCCCTTCCCCTGTAGTTGATCCAGTATGTCCGTGAGTTTACCTGTGAGAGAATCAAACAAAGGAAACACCTCGAGGGTTAATACCGAGTAATTCTAAGCAAGCGGTCAACCCTTTTCAATCGTGGGGTCCAGCTAGGGCTAGATGCCCGGTTTATCGGTTCTATGTTATGGTGTTAGCAGCAAACGTTCAGCCGAGCTTTATTTTATAGCAGCCGTAGCTCCCATGCTGCGGCAGATTTTACGTGATAGAATCCTTTATTTCACAGCAGCCGTAGCTCCCATGCTGCG
>CAZTJJ010000068.1:2285-8965 GCA_964614065.1 uncultured Thermotogae bacterium | reverse complement strand
AATTTCTGGAGTGAAGCCAAGGCCCTCACCTTCTTTTATTAAATTTTGGCCTTGGCAGCCCGGCTATCCTTTCATTTACAACAAGGACCCGTGACTTTGCGCCACTGTGTCTCCACAGCTTTGCCTTTTTCAAGTTAAAACATTATATTAGGTACTATCCTTCTTGTCAAGTGTTTATATTAGTAAATGTTTTTTAAACTTTATTTATACTTGCACAGTGGGGGGGGTCAGGGACTTGCAAATGAAAGGTGAGTGATCTGGATTAGGTTACAGCTCTGGGGGTTAGAACAGGGCTGATTGAAGAGGAGTAATTTGTACTTACATTCTTTGGTAGAGATTGATCAAACCGAAAAAAAACAGCCCCACCTCAGCGTAAATGCATACTGTGAAGCAAAAAGAAATTACGACCGGTAGGATAATTTCTATAAAATCGTTAGACATGAAAACAGGCTGCGACTACCCAATTTACCAGAAAATCTCCGCTCCCAACGTCAATTCCAAAATAGGACTATCCGCGGACACAGTTAGATCCGTTTTTAGGTCAAATTCTCTGCCTAACGGAGCAATGACCTTTAACCGCGATTTACCCCAGCCAAATAATTCGTTGTTTTCCTCAGACCCTAGATAATTCATTAACTGTATCCTTCCAGGCACCCTGGAGCCAGCGTAAAACGGTCCCGAAAGTGTAAACTTGTTCGAAAACTCCGAATCGCCCGTCACTGAAGCGTTTCTGTCTTGGTCAACTGAAGTGTCAATTCTCATATATAGACCATTGGGGAAAGTGTGTCGAAAGCGGATTCCATATATATTGAATCCTTCGAGCGTATTTTCCAAATCGTTTGTTTCTACTTCCCCCAGTATCTTAAAACAGTCAAGCCATTCAGAACGGTAGAATATATTTGGTTCGACCTCCTTACTGGTCGGTGTAAACGTAGTCTCGAATTCAAAATATATTCCGTAAAATAGTGGAATATCGCCGACATCGACGGCGAATTCTTCGAAGCCTTCATCGGAAATAGTGAGATCCGTGTTCAATGTCAAATCGCAATCTGTCCACTTCCATCTGGTCCTTAACCTGTTTTCGTCGAAATGGGGGTCGGCACCTGTGAATTTTGTTCTGTTACGGAAGGTTACATCACCCAAGCTCCACCTTCCCTCGAACCAGTGATAGGTATCTTCAGGATCCTCGTCCAGGTAGAACGTATGGCGGAAATCAATCTCGGAAAAGTCAAAGTCGGTTCTTGTCCGCCAGTAATCAAAAGGAGGATCATCGTCAGGGTCAAAATCGACTGTGGAGTCTATCTCGAATATTCCAAGAGGTAGTTCACCTTTAAGCCGTAACGAATCAAGAGCATCCTCAGACCAGCCGGCATCGGCCCTTAACTCAACATCCGCATAGCGATAAACGGTAGTCAGGTCGGTGCCAAAATCGGACAAGAAATCTGGCTCATCAGATTCCACGGTTCCGTCAACCTTCCAGTAACCCCCAAAGGTGATTGGAGGTTTTTCCGCTGAAATAACGTCTATTTCTATCACAGATATATTGAGAACTCCATCTTCATCTATCACCTCATAATTGATGGTTTCCACGCCTCGAAAACCAGGCTCGGGAGTGTATTCAAGTTCCACAAATGCTTTATGGGGAGCTTCATACTGCACATCCTCAATGTCACCAGTGATCTCACCGTGAAGCGGCTCACCCAGTAATTTGAACTCCAGAGGATGACGATCGGGGCGCATTGGGTCAATATCTTTGTCAGTTGCGGAAAGGGTAATGGTCACTGAAGTATTGAGGGAAGTAGTGAGAACGCCATCTCTGGGAATCGGAGGGTCATTGACCGGGCGTACTTCGATTGTTACAGTTGCTTGGTCATGGCCACCTGCTGTGTTTTCAATGCGGTAAACGAAGGAATCCCCCCCAAAAAAATCCTTATCCGGGGTATACTGCACCGTAGTATTATTTTCTGGCTCGGCATCCCCATGCTCAGGGCCTTCAACTATGGTAAGTTCTCTATTTGCGGGATCTGAGGCCACGCCCAGATCGTTGTCAAGCACAGAAATCGTTTTCACAGAATCCTCCATCAGCTCAACACTGTCATCGGCAGCAGTGGGGATCAGGGAGAAAGCTGGGAAGCCATATAAGGCAGGTAAAAGAATAACTAAGATTAACAATAAAAACCATCGAGTGCTGCCGCTAATCAAAATCTTTTTGAGGAGCCAGGAAGACATGGGAGGTAACCTCCTTTCTACATATCGTGAGTTATAACAATTTTTCTTGTTATTTGTCAATCAGTAATGTTCTTAGATGGATAATAGAAATTCCCAAAGATCTGCTTTTCAAATATAGGACATATGTATCATGAAAAAAAGTTCATTAATCACCTGGTGGCTGGACATATATCCGACCCTGATAGGGCTTCACAGGACTTCAGAAAAAACCCCCGGAGTTGTGGCCCTCCGGGGGTTTTTGACTTAATTCTCCAGTGGTTGCCATAAAGCTACTTTTGTCAATCAGTTACCTTTATGGCTTGTTTATGGATAATCCTCTTATCTACAACGATGAATAATTTGTAGATTCCAGGTTGGACTTTCGATGTATCGAAGGTGACCAGGTAATTTGGTAGACCCGGGACAGCTTCTGCAATGAGTGCTCCGCCTTCGCCTGTTATAACGGAGCCAGCACCACCCGCGATCGATCCGGAAGAGCTAGCCAGGAGAACCCTGGGTGCCCCTTCAAGTTCGTCCGCTGGCTGTCTCACCGTAAAGGTCAGCTTAGAGCCTAGTTCTACCAGGTGAGGTTCTCCTGTAAAGGTTCGAGCAAGCAAAGTCTTTTCGTTAATGTGCAAGGCACTAGCCGTCAGGTCAACGACGTCCCTGTCTTTACCCTTAATGATTATTCCCTCATTGGTTGCCCAGTTTTCCCTCAGATCCGGTATCTTAGGATCAATTCGTTCCATGGAATTTACAGGTTTTACGCTACCGCCGGGCCAACCTAGTTCAGGTTTTTCCGCGTTAGCCGTATCAACTATTAACCCGTCGCTGTTAAGTAACTGCATGACTTCCCCTTCATCAAGAAGAGGTAATTTATGTGGTTTTTCCGCGTCGTAGATGAGGTTAGCTTTTAGGTCGCTTATTGTCTCGTCCGATAGTCTCTCGAGGATGTAGTAATCTTCCGCCTGTATAGTTCCCTTAAGCCTTACCTCTTTCCATTCTTTGGTTTTGTCCTTTCTCCAGCGGAGTGTCCAGCCAGTCAGGTCTACTTCTTTATCAGAGTCATTGAACAGCTCAATCCACTCGTGAGTGGAGTCCGCCTTGGTTCCTGACCAGGCCATCTCGTTAATGACTATGTCTTCCTCTAGACCTCCGGCTCCACCAGCTTCTTCTGGGCCACAAGGTACTATAGTTACTGTGACCCGACCGATGTCCCATTCTCCAGTGTTGTCTTCCACGCGATATGTAAAGGAGTACTCTCCTGTATCGTCCTCAGCTGGTGAATAAGTAACTGTTACCGTCGCTTCATTTCCAACGTCCGGGTAAGTAACATCCCCAAAATCGCCTGTTACCATTCCTTTAGCCGGTGAGGAGTTGATGGTGAAAGTTATTGGGTTCTCATCGCGGTCGATATTTGAGCCGAGAGCTCGGAGCGTGAGGTTGGCGTTGGTGTTATCGCAGATGGTAGCCTCTAGATTCTCAGCCATCAACCCGCTTTCCCAATCCTTCTCGGCTTCGTTGGAGGTTCTAGTAATTGACTGATCAGCAACTGTACCGTCGAAAGAAGCTTGAACTGTGGTGGTTCCCTCTGTGTCTGAAGTCAAGATCGCAATGGCTTCTCCGTTTTCGTCAGTGGTAACTAGGATGATGTTTGATTCGTTGGTGAATTCCCCAGGGCCCTCGAGTATCTCAAGGGTTACCGTTTCGTCTGCTCCCGGACTCCCCCCCGTGCCATCATTGATCTCCAAAAAGACCGTCAATTCGTGATCGTCACCGACAACGTTGGTACCTGTTTCGGGGCTCAGGCTCAAGCGAGCGTCTACCCAGGTCTTCTCGCCTGAATCGGGTGTGGCAGTTACGGTTACGTTTGCCACCGTACCGCTCCAGTTGGCGGTCACCGTCGAACTTCCCGGTACTGCGGAGTCGAGGTCGATCGTCGCTTCGCCGTTGACCGTAGTTGTTTCATCGGACAGGGTGCCTTCGCCGGTCAGGCTGAAGTCTACCTCCGTGCCGTCGGGGGCAAGGTCGTAGTTACCGTCACCGTTATTATCAATCTCCAATAGTGCAGTAAAGGTGTGAGTGATACCGACTTCGTTTGTCGCCCCTTCTGGTGTAATGGACAGCCGAGCTGCTGGCCGGAACCAGTCCTTGGTGGCCTCGTTTGAGGTGGTACTTACCGATTGTTCAGAGACCGTTCCGTTAAACGACGCCTGTACCGTGGACGTACCCGTACTGGACGAATTTAAGATTACGGACGCCACGCCGGATCCGTTTGTCGTTGCGGTAATGCTGTCTAATCCGTTGCTGAACTGTCCAACACCACCTGTAATGTCAAATTGTACCGTCTCTCCACTTCCCGCAGTGGTCCAGCCCGAACCGTAGTTGAACTCCAGAAGGGCGTCAAACGTATGATCGTCTCCGATCGCGTTCGAATCCTCCGTGGGTGTTAAGCTTAGGCGGGCATCCACCCAGGTCTTGGTGGTCGAGTCCGGTGCAGCTGTTACCGTATTACCCTCTCCGTTTATCGTACCGTTCCAGTTAACAACTACATTAGTAATGCCAGGGACATTAGAGTCTACATCTATTTTCGCTTCCCCATTGGAGTCCGTTGTAACTTCCTGGTCTCCGGAAGGCGTACCTGCTCCGGATATGGTGAAGGTTACGGTCTCGTTTGTTCCGAGAGTCTCAAAGGTGCCATCTCCGTCCGTGTCAAATTCCAGAAGGGCTGTAAACGTATGGGTGACTCCAACCGCATTGGTGTCGCCCTTCGGGGTCAAGGTTAGCTTGGCGTCCGCCTCAATCCAGTCTTTTTCGGCTTGGTTAGACGTAATGTCGAACAATACGTCGGAAACCCTGCCATTGAAGGAGGCTTCTACGGTAGTGGTTCCAGTGATCGCCGAAGTCAACGTTGCAGTCGCCTTACCGCTTCCGTTGGTAAGTCCCGAAATGGTATCCGTCCCATTAGTAAACTCGCCCGGACCATTCGTTATGTTAAACGTTATTGACTTGCCCTCAACCGGGCTCCAGCCGTTACCATCGTTTACCTCCAAGGTGGCGGTAAATATGTGTTCGTCGTTGATGACATTGGTGGCTGATTCCGGTATGAGGTTAATCCTTAGATCAATCCAGGTTTTTTCCGCGTCGTCGGCATCCAGACTTACCGTCTCTACGTCGCCGATCGAGCCATTGAAGGCGGCTTCCATGGTTACCTCTCCCGGGGAATTCCCGGTGAGGGTTACCGAAGCCTGGCCGGAACTGTTAGTGGGCTCGCTGTCCGTGCCGTCAAGCAGTCCGGACCAGCTGAAATCGATCGAGGCGCCTTCCACCGGGCTCCAGTTCTGCCCGTCTACCGTCTTCTGTAAGGTGGCGGTAAAGGTATGTTCGACCCCGACCTCGTTGGTCGCAGATGGCGGGGTGAGTAATAACCGGTAGTCGACGTAGTCCTTGGTGGCTTCTTCGCTGCTCTCACCCGTGCCGTCAGTGCTCACAGTTACCGTCGTGTCGGCATCATAGGTCAGATCGGCGGTGGCAGAAGCCGTAAAGGTCTCCGTACTGTTGTGGTTAATGGTTACCGTACAGCTGGCGCTCATTCCGTCGCCGGCTACCGTCGGGTTGGCACAAGTGTCGCTCTCGCTGTCCGGAGTCGGACTTACCGAAGGGGTAATGCTCCAGCCGGTCGGCGTCCCACCCTCGGCGTAGGCGGTAATGGTGAACGGGTGATCCTCTCCTAACTGGTTGACCGCCTCTCCGGGAGTAATGGTAATATAGCCATCTACCCAGGTCTTGTCGGCCGAACCCTGGGTGGCATCTACGGTGACGTTGGCCACCTCACCGCTCCAGTCCGCCGTTACCGTGTAGGTTCCTGGTGTGGAAGCGTCCACTTCTACCGTGGCAACTCCGTTGGAGTCCGTGGTGGTCTCGTTTACTATTGACGTTCCGGTTCCTGAAATGTTGAAGTTCAAGTCCTCGCCCTGGGGTGTGGTCTCGTAGGTACCGTCACCGTCGGAGTCGATCTCCAGGGTGGCCTCGAAGGTATGTGTATCACCCAAGGCGTTTGTGGAGTCGGCGTCCATGGTGATTCTTGCCTTCGGCTCAAACCAGTCCTTGGTGGCGTCGTTTGAGGTAGCGGTCACCGATGTTTCGGCTACCGTACCGTCAAAGGATGCCTGGATGGTGGAAGTGCCCGTGGAGCTAGAGCTAAGGTCCGCAGTTGCCTGACCGTTACTGTCCGTGGTTTTATCTATGGACGTTAAGTCGTTGCTGAACTGTCCCTGACCGCTTACCGAGAAGGTGATCATTTCGCCTTCTCCGGCGGTGCTCCACCCGCTACCGTCGTTTATCTCCAGGGTAGCGGTCAGCTTATGAGTGTCTCCAATGGCGTTGGAGCCGGATTCAGGGGTCAGCGAGATCCGGGCATCTACCCAGGTCTTGTCGGCCGAACCCTGGGTGGCATCTACGGTGACGTTGGC
>CAZTJJ010000068.1:0-2185 GCA_964614065.1 uncultured Thermotogae bacterium | reverse complement strand
GTGTCTCCAATGGCGTTGGAGCCGGATTCAGGGGTCAGCGAGATCCGGGCATCTATGATGGTGGCCTTCTTTCGAAGGCAAAAGGTGATATGGGAAACATTGTCAGGTGCATCTATTGTTCCGGAGGGTTCAGGGTCATCATAATAAACAGTGTTTGTTCCTCCTTTAACAACAATCCTGTAAAGTTTCCAGGAATCTGAAGTATTTTCATAAGAGTATTCTAGATCAGACCAATTATCTCCCGATTTATCTAACTCAATAACTTCTCCAGAGTCGCCTGATTCCACTTCTTCGATTTGACCGTAGTTTTCATGATCATCATCATATATTTGGAATTTGACGTATGAACAAGTGTAACCACTATCTTCCTGAGTATTAAAATCACATTCATTACTCGGGCTGACTCCACCTGCCCCGCCAGCTTCCCCGAACGTTACTACGGGAAAAGAAACAATTAACATTGAGACAAGAGTGACCATAAAAATGGCCAAAAACAGTTTGTGCCAGACAAATTTCCATTCATTGAAAATACTCCCCAATGTTCTCGCTATGAATTTTCTTAACGACTTTTTTGTGGATCTTATGTTCATTTTATTCCCCCTACTTAAGCACACTTTCATTTCTAGAAAACAAAAAGCCGAGCAACCAAACATGCAATCTCTGGCAACCCGGCAGCCTAGGTTAGGCCCGCGGCTTTGTAGTCCCTACCTTACGGTAGGTTTACCTTTTTCAGCAAATCCATCATTTCATATCTTTAATAGTAGTCTTACTTTCCACTCCTTAAGTAAAATGCACTAATAGTTCTTCTGAATCTCCAGCGCCCGGTCGAGATCGACTTCCCTGACGTAGTTTTCTTCCACAAGGATTTCGCCGATCTTTTTCTCATGATTTTCTTCTTTTTGTTTTTCGAGTGCTTTCCTGAGGTTGTCCGAGGATACCGCACCCAGGTCGGAAAGAATTTCTCCTACTCTGTTCTTTGCCTCGAAGTACTGCTCCAGGATGGACAACAGGCAGGCACTTTTACTCTTTCTTTCCATAGTGGATTTTTCTTGCAGTTTCTTGATTAAATACTCGTCACTCGCCTTGTAATAAATCGTAGCTTGCATAGGTACACTCCTATTACACGTAGTTACAGCACGATTTTCCTAGGCTTCCAGTTATTCCAAAACTCTGAATATGGGGTAATGGGTAATAGAAAGAAATAGCTCCAATTTGTTACCCAGAGAAATGTCTTTGCGATGCGTTTTTGGAAAGAAGCCAAGGCCCTCACCTTTAGTTAAAGTTTTGCCTTGGTAGCCCGGCTATCCTTACTTGAAGGACCCGCAGCTTTGCGCCACTGCGTTACCGCAATTTTGCCTTTTCAAGTTGTGATATTAGTATAAAATTATGTATGTACTTTGTCAAGTGTTTTGTATGCGATATATTTTGTACTCTACTAAATACACTTAAGGAACATAGATCTAGCGATGGGTAGCAGTTTATGGGTAACGTGAAGTTAACGATAATGATTAAAAAAAGTTCTTGGACGGTACCGGTAAACGCGGAAACAAGTCGATGACGATCTAGCTCTGAAATTTGCTGAAACATGTTGAAACCGGGGAGGTAGAAGCAGTTAATCGATCCCTTACCGATAATCGTAAAAGGAGTAGGTCCAGCACCCACTACCGAAAACGGCAACGAGGGTTATTTGAGTATGGCAATATGGGGAGCCAATTACGTTGATGTAGATGGGTTGATAATCGTAGATCACGGTAGTTATACTCTACAAGAGGTGATAGCGGGAAACGTTGACCTGTATAGCGAAATGGGAAGCACCTGTAAAACAACGATAAAGGACCTAGAAGAAAACAAGCTAACGATAGACGGTAACAATGTAACAACAATAGGTAAACTGGATAACTTTATTCCTAGAGGCTTTATCATTTACGATAAGGACCAAGTAGTTACCAACAAGGTGTAGATGCCTCCACAGTTCACCTACCCTGGAACGACATAAGAAATACCGTTAATAACAATGGTGATAATAGGTTAGACGCCCAATACAACTGGTGGGGCGATTTAGATCCCTCAGATAGCGTAACTGGAGAAGTGGATTATCGGCCATTCCTCCCAGAAGATCATTGTAAGTTTACTGGCTTTATCTCTGTTTATCCTTGTACATATTTCGATCCGCTTTCGTTAAAGC
>CAZTJJ010000067.1:6266-9086 GCA_964614065.1 uncultured Thermotogae bacterium | reverse complement strand
GCGTTTTCGATATGGTCCAAAATATTGTTCGTCTTGAGGACGACTTGGATTAAATGATACTTTTCAATTGCCTGCAATGAATCGTCGTTGTAGGCGGATTTGATGGCTTTTCTGGTGAGTTTATCGGCCCTGTGTTCTAGTTTATTGATTTGCTCAATCACATCCCATACCTCCTGTAGCTTATCCGAGCCGGAAGTGGTGCCCTTGATTATTTCACCGGATTTTTCTACGAGAAATTGGAATTGTTCTACTGACTCTTCCAAGATATCTCCTAGGTCGTCCAGAGTATCTCTGTATACATCCGGTAACGGTGATTGCAGAGTTAATAGAGGAAGGAGTTCCGCTACGTCCTGGGAGTTATCGGCAATTTCATCCTGATGCCACAACAGAGAAAGCAAGTCGGATCGGGCTACAGGCATAAGAAGGTCGCTTCGGGGTAGTTCCTTTCGAATCTCCTGTTTTAATTTATCGGCTTCGTATTCAAGACGAGAGACTTCTTTTCCTTCGATCGTGTTACCTTCCGTATATTGATGAATTTCTCGAACTAGAGCATTCACTGTAGCAGCAACCTTTTCAGCGTGCCCAGATAGTTGATTAAAAGGAGAGGTCTCTGTTAATGTTCGCTTGAGAAACTGCTTGATATTTCGAAACTTTTTATTTGTGAATATAGACATTTTATCATCCTAGTGTAAATAATAAGTTCTCCTGGCAAGTGGAATTCAAGCCCCGGTTCTTTACCAATACCCAACTGGTCTCAATATCGTAACGTGGTTCCTTTCGTATTTATATATAGAATAATTACATCTATTATCTTAAGGTAATTATAGGAACGTTTCAAGGCAGTGAGTAGAGATAAATGACGAATCTGAATATTTCGTTTCGTTCTTATTCATTATTGTTGGCTTTATTTGTTTATCCGTAGAACCCCCACGTTTTGAAGCTCTGAGAATACGTGACTGTTGATGAGTTATGGTTCTTTATGCACCGTGCTCGACGGACGTGACTATGGTTAAATTGACTTACAGGATTTCAATCGACTAAACTTCGTATGTACTACGTACAATTAAGAGCTTTGAAGGGAGAGAAATTAAGCTAGTCGTTAAAGAGGTATTATGAGTTTTTTACAGACAGAAGATCTTTGTAAAACATATCCCAATGGAATAGAGGCAGTTAAGTCACTTTGCTTAAGTATCAATAAGGGTGAGGTTTACGGGTTAATAGGTCCAAACGGAGCGGGAAAGACAACCACTATTAGGATATTAATGGGGATATTGGCTCCCACTGAAGGCAGTGTGGTGTTCGACGGTGAAGAGGGGTTGAACCTATCGCGAGTTGGTTATTTACCCGAGGGCGCGAACTTTTATCCGTTTATGACGGTTGAAGAATATCTTCTTTGGGTCTGTAATTTATACGAAGTAACTAGTTGTGAAAGACGGGTTGAAGAATCGCTGGATAGCGTGGAACTTCGTAATTTAGGGAACCGCAAGCTCGACGAGCTATCTAGAGGACAAAAACAGAGAGTAGGAATAGCTCAAGCTTTGGTTCACAACCCTGACCTTTTGCTCTTGGATGAACCAACTTCTGGGTTGGACCCGATGGGCAAAAAGAAGATTTTGTCAATTATACAAGGGCTGGCTAGTAGGGAAAAGACAGTGTTGATTTCCTCCCATATTTTGCCTGAATTGTCTCAGGTGTGTACAGGGGTGGGGATCATCAAAGCCGGCGAACTGATTCTTCAAGGCCCTATGAGTGATTTAAGGAGAAAATTTACCACTTCCAAAGTTGAGGTTGGATTTGAGAGTTTGGCCGGCGGAGTGATTGATAAGTTAAAAGCCCTTGATTTTATACGCGATGTAGACCAGATCGACGGAGAGGGCTTAAGATACCTTCTGGGAGTTGAAAAGGAAGAAAGAGCAAAACAGGTGCTTTTACGAACAATACTTGATACCGGTTCAGTTATTACCTACTACAATCTAGCACAGGTTAGTCTGGAAGATATCTTTATGCAAACGATGGGAGACGACTCCACATGAAGTTCAAACAGCTTGTGTTAAAAGAACTTAAAGAAACGAAGATGCAGGGAGTCGTGTTTACGGCAGTTTTGGTGGTTTTTGGTGCGAGTTCCGTATTGATGCAGAAATTCATCACCAAGATGGTTCCGGAGGATCTGGCGGAGGCTTTTGAACCTTCTTTGAGTGCAGGTTTGGTCGATTTCGTGGGAAACTCTCTGCAGATAGGTTCTGTGGTGGCGATACTAATTACTATTGCCGCGCTTGCGGGCGAACGGGAAAGCGGAACGATTGAATTATTGCTGGCTAGACCGATAAGCAAGATCCAGATTGTCACCTCAAAGTTTTTTACTCGGGTTTTCTACGTGTTCTTGGGCAATTTTATTTCCGGCCTTGTTACCTGGTATTACGCGATCTACCTGTTTGAACCGTTCTCAATTGGAAAGATCATGTTGTCGGTCCTGGCGATTTCCACGGTAACTTCATTTGTAGTGGCGTTGACGATGATTTTTAGCGCTTGGACTTCATCGAAGATATCGGCGGCTTTCTGTAGTGGAGCTTTAGCACTGGCTTTGGCTCTGGTACCTAGTGTGAGGTCTCCTTATGACATGATATCGCCGTTTAAATATGGAGATGTCGCCAGAAGAGCTTTGTTTGGCAACGTCACAATTTTGGGATATTTAACGAAGTTGGGAATTATTATTGGATTCACGCTTTTTTGTGTCTTCTTGTCCGTTGGAGTATTTAGTAAAGTAGAAAAGATTAGTTAATCTTTCACTCTTGCAGGAGTTCCATTGCGTATCGGGGGTTT
>CAZTJJ010000067.1:0-6166 GCA_964614065.1 uncultured Thermotogae bacterium | reverse complement strand
GTTAGATCGACCGAAGGATAAATGTTTACATTTTCATCCCGCATCACAGCGGCCCTGAAAAGCGCGGCCTATCGATAATGTCACACTTTTGTAATTGCCAACGCTAGCCGGGGTATTCTTGCCCTGGTGCCCTGCGAGTGCTAAATGTTGATCAATTCCCTTCGGTCTCGAATAACCGAGCAGGGGCGAGCTCCCACGCTCCGCCGAAGGTTTTATGGTAACCCCCTCAAGCCTGTTTTAGCAGGGCGAGCTCCCACGCTCGGCCGAAGTTCGCTAATAACATCCCGCATGAGCATGGGAGCTACGGCTGCTAAGTTTTCCTAATTACTTCACCAATTTCCCTCCCCCTGCGACGGGGGAGGTTAGGTGGGGGTGATTCCTTAGAGTCAGTCATCAAAAAGATAATAATAAGGTAAGAATTTTTAATACCCCCCATTCAGTTTCCCCCACACACAATTGGGGAAAAGGTTACAGAAAGCGTAGTCAATGTGCTCGGTTGGTTTTTTTAGGGGAGCTTGGTGTAAAATAAGGTAATAGCGTGTGTTATTTCCTTTCCAGGGTTCAATCAAATCTATCAGGGGTGATTTGAATGAAGCGAGTGTCCAAGTTAAAAGGAAGTTGCTTGGCTCTTTTAGTGGTTTTCTTAACTATAGTGTTGTTTGCTCCGGCATTTTTATCGGCTTATGCCTCCAGCCAACCGGAGATTTATCTCACCGATGTCGATAAAGGAAGGATTTTGAAGCCGTATCTTGCATTATTCAGCTTCAAGCCATTGATTATTAGTTTAGACGATCCTCGGGGGATTGCTTGTGGCCCCGATGGGCTTCTGTACGTAGCGGAGACCTGTGAGCACCGGATAATCAGGTTTGATCAACATGGTGATTACGAAGAGAAAGTTGTCGTTGAAAAGCCGAGTAGTAATTTTAAGGGGCAGCCATTAAACCTTACGTTTGGACCGAATGGAAACCTTTTTTTTACTACACCAAAAAAGGGTCTGTGGATGCTGGAGTACGGTGATCCTCGTAACCAACCTGAGTGTTTAATTAAAGGTAGCTATTTTGACCAGGACGAGTCACTACACGATTTAGCATTCTTGAAAGCCGGCGAGCATACTGGTGATTTAATTGTGTCTGTTCTTACAACAAAGCCTTATAAGGGATACGTGCTTAGAGTTCCTGCTCCGGATTACAACCAGGTGAGATCGTTTGTTTCAGAATATAGTGTCGAAGAAATGGGTAACAAAATTCAAAATCATCTGAGAGTTCCCGTTGCACTGGCGGTAAACAGTATAGGAGAAGTGTTTGTAGCTGACCATGAGAAGAGAGAAAATCACGTTCTTCGCTATGCTCCCAACGGAGAGTTCGTGGATATCTTTGTAGAGAGCGCCGTCAATCCGTTGGATTTGCGTTTTGACGCAAACGATAAGCTCTATGTAACGCTGGGTCCGTTGCTTTGTGGTGACTCGGAAGCCGGAGGAATGAAAGTGTATGACAGGTCCGGGGATCAAGAGATGTTTATCCCTCGACGTAATCTGTGGGGAGTGGCCCTGTGTGAAGATTAATTCTGCGAGTAGGGAGTGATAGCGGTGTTAGATTCTAGATCTAATTTACAAATTGTAGGGTTCTGTCTAATTTCTGTAATTGTCTTACTGTTTTTGTTTTCTTCTGCTTATGGCTCTCAACTTGAGGTATGTAACTTCGGTTGTGATTACTCCTCTATCAATACTGCAATAGATAATGCTTTGCCCCATGACGTTATTGTAATTGAAGCCGGTGTCTACGACGAAAATTTACTTATCGATAAAGATCTAACATTGGCCGGAGCGGTGGGCGAAAAAGTTGTGGTGACCACCTCGAATAAAGGGGAGCCTCTGATTGCAATTGGTCCATCTGACGTAAGGGTTGAGATTCGTAATTTGACGATAAGTGGTTCTAGCGGTCCTCCAGCTGATACGGACTCCAACTTTTTTCCCGATGGAATATTAGTAAAAGGCCAGGGTAAACTGGAACTTCTAAACGTCATTATATCAAGCAATTCCGGTAGCGGGATTAGATTGTTGAACGAAACTGAGGTAAATATAGTAAACTCCAGTTTAGCCCATAACGGTAACGCAGGTTATCTTAGTGGAATGAGCAAGCTCTTCGTGGAAAATAGTCGGATATCTGGCAACGGCCTGGTCCTGTGGGGCGATACGGTTGCTTCAATAAGTGATTCAACCCTCTCGAATCACAATAATATTAGTCTGGAATTAAGAGATTCATCAAAACTTAGCGTTATCAATAGCAAAATTGGTACGTGTGAGACCTGCATATTGCTCACGGATAACTCGTTTATGGATTTAGATCGTTCTAGCGTAGAAGACGCAGGAGACGGGATTAGGCTACTAAAAACTTCCAACGTAGCCGTAAGTAAGTCTGAGCTTTCTGGATGTACAAGTGGAATCGATATCCGCGGAAACGCTGTGGCTTCAATAATCGACACAAAAATAACCAGTAACGACCATGGGATTTCTCTTTTTGACATGGCGAGCCTGGAGGTAAGGAATTGTCGTGTTGCTGTTAACGACATAGGTATTCGAGCTAACCCTGGATCAGCTGTGAACGTCACTGGTTGTGGGGTTAGATTTTATAACAACTCTGAGAACGACACGGCCGGAATTGTAGGATCCATCACCGAAAGTCTACAGGATAGGTGCAAAAGTTGACGTGGATGTCGAAGAAAATCTTATTTCAATTCTAGAAACAGAAAATGTGGGTTACGAAAGATTGACTCACGAGCCGGTCTATACCAGTAAACAAGCCTCGGAAGTTCGGGGTGTTCCGCTTGAAACTGGTGTAAAGGCGATGGTTCTGGAACCAGAGGACGGGGCTCTTATCCTTGCACTGGTTTCCGCTGACCATCGGGTTGATCTGGAAAAGCTCGGCGAAGAGGAAGGAACGGAAGTCAACCTGGCTGATCCCGAAGAGGTCCTTGAAGTGACCGGCTGTGAAATTGGCAGCGTACCGCCATTTGGACACCGCGAGTCGCTGAATACTTATCTCGATCCCGGGGTGCTTGATAAGAAACGGGTTAACTTTAACGCCGGGAAACACGACGTGTCCGTTGCTATGGACTCGGAGGACCTACCCCGCTGCATTAAGTCCTCCGGTGCTCGATTGAATATTCTTCCCATTAGACAATGAGATTCTTGCTTTGAATTTCTGTCAACAGTATGACCTTAAGTGTGTGCTTGGCTGGACCAACTCCCTATTCTCAAATTGAACCTATGGCTAACCTAAATTACCCAATAAACGTGTAAGAATCCCTCAATTCGGGTATGATATAATATTCCATTTTTTTTCGGTTCATCGCTAGGTTGTCTCTCCAGGACGGTTTATGTTAAAAAGTAAGCAGCTAACCATGAGGAATTTAGCTTACCTGGTATTAATTGCTCTCAGCCTGACCGTGATTAGTTGCGGTCTTCCTGTAGCTGGAAACCAGGATATTCCCTGGCCGATGCCTGCATGTAATCCCGGAGGTTCGGGTTACTCTCCGCATCCGGGGATCAGCGATCCGTGGTTTGTTTACCTCCTTTCTACTTACGATTTTGATTTTACTTTTAGTTTTGGTCAAAGTGCCTGGGATCAGTCTCTGTTGATTGGAAAAGATGGGATACTTCTGATTCCGATCCGTGATCAAAATAATCACGCCCTGGCAGCTATTGATCCGGAGAACTCTAATCTGATGTGGACATATTCTATAGCTGGAGGTAACGACTGGTCTCCAGTGGTGGGGTCGGAAGGTAAGATTTATCTCTATGATCAGGAGGGTTTTCCGACAATCCTATCTCCCGCAGGAGAGGTTTTGCTTAGGCCGAAGCTTGGTCCTTATACAGTACTCTCACCTAGGATCAACCGGGGTCGGACTATTCCAGTAGGGGACGATGTCTACTGGTTGAACAGTCACTATTCTTTCTCGCATAAAGCTAGTATTAAAGACCCGCGTAAGGTAAAAGGGTTTGCAGAAATACTCTGTAGCACACCGTGGGTCACTTTACTCGATGGGGCCGCGGGAGACGACGGTACCTTGTACGTGTTATCCGTACCCCGTAAAGAGAGCTCCGATGAAAAATTGCGTATTACTCTGAGTGCTTACAGTCCGGGGCTTACCGAAAAATGGAGTACCGCTATCGCTCAAAATAACAGGGTTGCCGGAACCGGATTGCCATACTTGCTCATCAGTGATCAGGGGATTGGGTACGTGCTTATCGGGGCTACGGGTATGCCCTGGAAGGAGATCAAAAGCGATCCACTGCGCATTATCGCCGTTAAGTTATCCAGTGGTAGAAAAGTATGGGAACACGTATTGTGCCCCAGAACTTTTACCGGCCTCAATTATTCGCGGCCAGTAGTAGCAAATGATGGCAATGTATACGCTCTTTTTCCCACCGCTGCAGGTTTGACTTTACGAGCCATCAATTGGAGGTCGGGGAAAGCTAACTGGGAGACTTTGATCGAAGATTGGGATTCTTCCTGGAAAGATGATCTACCCGCTAGGGTTCCTTCCGAAGTCAGCGAGCGGCGGTCTATGCTTGCCACCGCCGACGGGAAACTATACGTGGAGACCACCAGTGGAATTGACATTGTAGCTGCGGGGACCGGGGAAGTGGAGTGTGAACTGCGATTTGACGAATGTATACCGCCGGTGGGAAAACACGTGAAAGCAATGGCTATGGACGCGGTTGGCACATTGTATTTTGCTACCAGCAGAGCCGTAATGAAGACCGTTCCCAATCAGCCCCCACGAATTGTTTCCTTTCTCCCGACGGTGGAATCCTACGTTGAAAACACGGACAAGGTAAGGATCGGCTTCGACGGCCAGGTAGTAGATCCCCTGGGATGGAATCGTAGATTAACTTTTCATTGGGATTACGGCGACGAAACCATCAGCAGTAAAGTGCATAGATCCTATGAAAAAGAAGGGGCATATACAGCTACCGTCAATCAATTTCACCATTACCAACCGGCCAGGGGAAGCGTACCGGTGAAGTTAACGGTGAGAACAGATGGATGCTCAACACAGGTTGCCGAGGCGGTAAGGGATATTTGTCTGGATTCTCCATCAATTACAGGTATTGACGTCCTGCCCGAGAGACGAGTTTACGCTGGGGAAGTGATTACTTTTCTCGGTCATGCCGAGCCACCGGGATGTTCCTCCGGTGAACTAGAATACAGCTGGGATTTTGACGATAGCTCGGAAGATCTCACCGGCGTTCAAGTTCGACATATCTACGAGCGGCCGGGGGAGTACGAAGTGGAGTTAACAGTTAACCCGATGGGATCGAAGATAACGTCGACTCGCATAGTGCTTGTAACGGTCCTCAAAGCTCCGAGAGTGTCAGTTTATCCGACTCCGTTACAATATACCCCACAGGGGCTAGAATACGAGTTTACTTCTGAGATAAGGGGGGACCTACTGGGAATAGAGAAGATCGAAAACCTATTCTGGGATTTTGGCGACGAAGATGTATCGGCGATCAACCCCACGAAAAGGGTTAAACATACTTATGGCTTGCCCGGCGAGTACGAAGTTATCTCTTCTGTAACTATGAGAGAAGGATTCACAATCGATGGTTCCACCGTTATAGAGTACAGTTCGTTGCCTCAGTTGAGGCTCTCCGTCTCCCCGCCCCGGAGCGGATTTATTTAGGGCTCTCGCCATATATTTCGTGTAAACCCGTGAACAAGGACGATACGCTTTTAGGCCTGAAGTTCCGGTGGATCATTGACGGAGACGAGGCCAGAGGTTTTAGTGATAATTCCTCAATTAGTTTCAATTTTGAAAAGACGGGCAAACATACCGTCAAGTGCGTACTTGTGGATCCAAACCCTGAGTCAAATCTATCTAGAGAACTTGCTATCAATGTAAATGTGGTGAACTTTCCCGTGCTCATATCCAATGGCGAAAGTATTCCCTATGTCTCAAATTGCCGGGGTGCGTGTGGTTTGGGCTGTCCCGGAAATTGTATGAATATACCTGATATCGTCACTTTTGCTCAGGACCCGTATAATCCCGAGGATTGGTATCGTCTCACGTTCTCGGAAGTCCTCGAATGTGGCAGTCACGCTGCCTGTCGCTGGCACGATGCCTGGTTTGACTACATAGAGGCTAACTATGGAGAGGAAGA
>CAZTJJ010000066.1:0-9098 GCA_964614065.1 uncultured Thermotogae bacterium | reverse complement strand
TCTGTCCGAGTAAAATCTCTGTTCCAATAGTCACTATTTGAGCATTCATAATTGATCTCTTTTTTGCATAGCCCCAGAAGCCTTCAATGCCGTTAATTGTTGCCTTACCTCGTTATATTCTTCGTTGCCGTGTCAACTACCCTGCGACGCTTGAAGTCATCTTCTAAGCCATTATAGCTCTTTCAGGTATCGGAATAGATCCTGGTCTCTATGTTGACTTTGTTCTTTATGATCTCCCGTAGAGTGTCTTTGGTGACGTCTGCCACTGGCTTGATGTAGACTATACCGTCCTCTCGTTCGTAGATACCAAAAACAGCTTCCTTTAGGTCCTTTGCACCACGGCCACGTTTGACTTTACCTTCTTTCCGTAGCTTTTCTCGCTTACTTCTTCTGCAATTTTTAAAGTCAGCCCCGAAATAAGTTTCATCGACTTCGACTTCTCTGTCCAGTAGTTCAATTGAGTCTTCTTCGTACTCTTTCAGTCTTTCCCTGACTTTGTTGTAGAACCTGTGAACTTTTCTGTAATTTGCGTCTATTCTTTTCGCTATCTTGTGATCGGTTAGTTCCAGCTCAAACCAAAACAATAACTCGTATATTTCTTGCAAGTTAAAATCTGTCCTGTTAATTTCTGTATCGGTTAACAGGCCAAACCTTTTATCGCAGCGTTTACACTGCCAGCGACCATCGGATAATTTTAGAACTTGTGCCTGTAGCCACAGTTCGGACAAGTGGTTCTATTGCTAAATTTTCTCGTGTTGAATATTGCCTTAATTCATGCACGAGTGAAATTGACGGTAAATACCCTGTGCATAACACTTCATAGAATAGGGAGTAGTCCATGAAGTTACAAATGCTCTTCTTATGGAAGAGCTAAGAAAATTAGCGGTTTTTTCGGAAAAGTTTGAAAAAATAAATTAGGGATTATATAATAGGCTAAATGATATTCCCCGTTGTTTTGAGAAAGAACAGCGGGCAAAATCCGATACGGGGCCGCCTAAACAAGGCGGCCCCATAACATTTTTATGGGAATTTATGAGAACAGTAGTTGTCTTCATTGATGCTGGATATATCATTAAAACACTAGAAAACGAATCTGACAAACCAAAAGTTGACTATGAAAAGGTTGTAAAAGAGGTTGTAAATAAATTTGATGAAGACGTTAACTTACTAAGAACATACTTCTACGATTGTCCCCCTCATCAAATCGTCAATGTTCCCTATCCCTACAAGACCCATGGGATAAACCCATCAAGTTTCAGTTCCGGTGCTTCTTAATTTCAGGCATCTGTGCAGTTTTCTATTGCCCTCGACCGATTAACATCTTCAATAGGAGGTTCAAGAAACATGGGCACGAATAAAAAAAATGATAGAAGAAATCTTGAATTAAAAAATCCATTTATATTTGCACCTATAAAATTAGGCTACAGCGACGAAAAAGGTTACACAAACGAACGACACTCCGCTTTTTATAATGCGAGAAGCCGGTATCTTGGTGCTGTAACCGTTGAACCACTTTATCTAGATAAAGGATTGAGAGAAATACCTACACAATTAGGTATAGATGAGGATAACAAAATACAGGGTTTGATAGGTCTTACAGAATCTATCCACAAATTTGACACAAAAGCTATCGCTCACCTTAGTCACCCAGGGAGGATGGCAAACCCAAACATCCCAGATAACTATTTAATATCCTCTACCGACAAATCTTGCGAAAATGTAGATTCGGCTCCCAAAAGAATGGATTCCGGTGATCTAGAGAAAACGATAACTCTTTTTACCAGCGCAGCAAAAAGAGCGCAGGAAGCTCAATTCGATTTTATAGAACTACAATTCGGGCATGGTTACTTACTGGCTCAATTTCTTTCGCCACGCGTCAACGACAGGACTGATGAATACGGCGGAACCTTCGAAAACCGAATAAAATTTCCCACCAAAGTCCTAAAAGCGGTTATGGAAACCGTAAATCTACCCATAATTGCCAGAATAAGTGGGGATGAGATGATACCTGACGGAATAAAACTACATGAAATGATCAAGTTTTCAAATCTCTTAAAGGAAAAAGGTGTTGCCGCAATCCATGTTTCCGCTGGTACCGTTTGCTCATCTCCGCCCTGGTTCTTCCAGCACATGTTCGTCCCTAAAGGGGAAACATGGAAGATGGCGAGCGAACTCAAAGAAACAGTCAACATACCTGTAATAGCGGTTGGAAAAATAAACACAGTGGAAGATATCAAAAAAGTAAAAAAGGATCATTCAGCGGACTATCTAGCAATTGGAAGAGCATTAATTGCAGACCCCAACTTCGTGGGGAAATACCTAGGCAAGGAAAATGAACCTATAGTGCCCTGCTTGGCATGTGTCGAAGGTTGCCTGGGAGGGGTAAAATCAGGACAAGGTCTGCAATGCCTTGTAAATCCGGAAGTAGGACAAGAAAAGGAAGATTTTCAACCTGCGAGTGAGGCTAAAGAGTATGCGGTCGTTGGTGGTGGTTTAGCGGGAATGAAAGCTGCCTTGACTTTACGGCGAAGGGGACACAGCGTTGATCTGTATGAAAAAAACAAACTCGGAGGACAATTCAACTTTGCTCCCCTTACTCCCAACAAACAGTCGATGTCACGGTTAGTCCCCTACTTCGTCGAGGAGTTACAAAACAAAGGCGTAAATACCATTTTCAAAAAGGCTACCAAGACAGATCTCATATCGGGATATGACGGTGTAGTACTGGCAACAGGTTCAAAGCCGTCTGTGCCAGATATTCCGGGTTTAGACGAGTTTTACTGGGCTGATATTCTGCTAGAAGAAAATTTGCCAGAAAACAAACGGATCCTGATAATCGGTGGAGGGTTAATTGGAGTAGACATTGCTACGGCCTTGATTCCCAAAGGAAACACGTTAATCATAGTCAAGCGAACAACCAACTTCGGAGAAAATATGGAGGTCATCGCGAAAACGCTTTCCTTAAAAACAATGAAAGAAAATGAAACAATTTTCAGTGACCATACCAATATCAAGAAGATAGAAGGAGATACTGTCTTTGCCGAAAAAAACGGAGATCAAATCACGTTCGATAATATAGACATCATCGTTGTTTCCACTGGCATGAGAAATTATAACCCCCTAGAGGATAAATTAACCAACGAGATGCCAGTTCATATAGTAGGCGACGCCAAACAGGTAGGAAATGCGCAAGATGCTATCAAAGATGCATATGAAACAACCAAAAAGTTATAAATATTTTTTCTCATTAATGCTTCACTAGGGAAAACTTTTTACGTAGCATCCTAGATCCACTAGACCTCTAGAGAATGACCAAAGACGCCTTCAAGCGCAGATTTGTGGACTTATAAAGTAGTTCGCCCCCGGGGGGGTCTACAGCACTCCGGCGTAGGTGGTAAACAAATAGTCCCCAGGCCCCTTTGCGGGACTGTGTTCAAAGTAGTGAACCAGTGCCTCCCCGATCGAGGTATTTATCCGTTGTTTTCCGGTCTGTTCCCTGGCGGTAATCACAATGGGGTCTCAAATACACGGATTACAGCTTCTCCATGCATTGCAAACCCTGTTACTATTATAATGCTAAGACCATTGTTGAAAAAATATTGTGATCAAATCTTAAAACCATTGTCAAATTAGACCGAACTTTAACTGTTTCGAAAACAGAAAGGGATATATGAATGGACGAAAATTAATCAGTCACGGAGAATTACTGGTTGTTGCTATTATTTGGGGCGCGACTTTTGTAGCTGCCAAATATGCGTTGCAGACGCTTAACCCCGTATCCCTTGCAGCTATCCGTTTTCTAATTTCATCGATCCTTTTTCTTCCGATTATTTATCGAGAGCGCAAGAAAGGTAATTCTATTGAAAAAAAAGACCGGAAAACTGTTGTAGTCTTAGGTCTTCTTGGGGTCACTTTCTTTTATCTATTTCAGTTCCTAGGGTTAGAATACACGACTGCAACCAATGTTTCCCTCCTAATCGCCCTAATTCCTCTGTTTACTTCAGGGTTATCGGTAAAGTTGCTGGAAGAAAAATTTGAGCCAAAACGAATCGCCGGAATCATGGCGAGTTTGATAGGTGCCGGGATTGTTATTACTAACGGAAAACTTAATATATCCACTCGGATAAATGATTTGATCGGCGCTGGTTTCATCATGACAAATATTATCTGTTGGTCGTTCTACACGGTCATTGGAAAGAAAATTCTGAAAAAATATCCCTCTCGAGTAGTCACTGCTCATAGCGTGGTCTGGGGGACGGTATTTTTAATCCCCATAACACTTATATGGGGTAATGCTGCTGAAGTCGTCGAAATGAATCTCAGTTCCTGGGGTTCCGTCCTGTATCTTGGAGTTTTCGGATCATTCCTGGCTTATCTTCTGTGGTACGACGGATTAAAATGGATCACGGCCTCCTCGGCCTCGTCCTTTATCTACCTTCAGCCTCTAGTTACCATAGTAGTTGCTCATTTCTGGCTTGGCGAGCCAATCACTCTATACGTTATTGCGGGAGGTTTGTTGATTACCGGGGGCGTATATTTTGCCGCCGAAAGATGAATTTTTTTTATTCTTCCGTCATCACGCAATTTCTCTTCGAAGTTTTCGGTTAAACAAAAAGCCTTAAATGATTTCTCAGTTTCTTCGTTATAATCGCCATTGATTGGCTCAGAGTAGTAGTTTAACTTTTTCAACATTTCCTGCAGGCTTGTCACCGTTTTCCGATTTAACGGAATTAATTTTTCCTCTGAGGATTCTTCAAAATAAAGCCGCTAAAGACCAAGAATCCCTTCCTCTTTAAATCCGCAAGTTTTATAAACCTGGTTTACATTCAGTCAGTTCGTCGCCAGGGAAGATAAAAACTCCACGGTCTCGTCGGTAATTATTGCCATCTGCTGCTCCCTGATTATCTCTGCCTCACCATCGCCGGATTGAAAGCCGTACCAGCCGAACTGGCTATGGTTTCCACCCTCAATCTCTACAAACTTGGCATCCTCGGGGAGCTGGTTTTTCGATCTGGATATTTTATCCCGGTTGATAATCCTATCCTTGCTTCCCGTTATGCTGAGAACTCTCAAGCTTGGATCAAATTCTGCACCTTCTGGAGGGTAAGACGCCCATAGAAGCAGTCCGGCGACCTCACTGTCAGTATTTGCAACAAATCTCGCGGCCATTGCGCCACCCATTGAATGCCCACCTATTACCCAAAGGTCTACCTCATCAATAGCAGAAATGACCTTGCCAGCACTTCCTGAAGCCAGTACGGCAAGGTTAAGAGGCATACTAACTATAAATACTTCGTACCCTTCCTCGGCTATAGACAAAGCATTAGGTGCATAGGCACGCGCCGGAACCCTTGCTCCGGGATAAAAGACAAGCCCCATGTTCTCTTTCACGTCAGGAGTAAATAAAAATCCGTTAACTCCATTTATCTTTTCCTCGCTTACTGTTACCGTCCTACTCCCCTGAAGAGCAGACGAAGCACGGTCCATGACCTCCTGTGGGCGGATAAACCAGGCTCCTACAGCCAGACCGGCAAGTAACAGACCAATAATTATTGTAAAAACCGGTATTCGGAAAAGATTCCGCCGGCTTTCGCTCATCAACTCACACTTCACGATTCCAATTCCTCCTACAGGCGGTTCCCATCTATAAAAGACTAGCCAATTTTCCTTGACCCGGCAAACTCCAACGGGACAGGTCCTGACGTGACCTAACAGGATCAGTTACGGAGATGCAGAAGAATGTAACTACCGCCCAGCATCAGTGGCCGGCCTCCTGTTCCTAAAATAATTTGCGGTTATAAGTTGACCAGCAAGTTTGTATCTTTTTGAACTTCCAGTATAAATATAAATGACGGAGGTGAGACGAATGTTTATAAAACTAAAAGGCGAGGATCATTATCACTTTTGCAGAGAACATCTCGAAAAACTGGGTAGACTAGAGGAGTTGCAAACTCCCGACCAACTTAGCGGTCGCCGGTATAGCCCACCTGAAGATAGAGAGATCTGTAAAGAGTGCGAAGCCCTGGCTGAGAAGGGTCATTGTACTCCGCCTTATGCGGAGGTCGGAAGTTATACTCATACAGAATAGAACCCGGCAGAATGTGATGACTATCTGGCCCGAAACAGAGGGGGCTATGGTGGACCACTTGGGGTAGGGAAATTAACTGAAGAAGATCTTAAAACGCAATTAGAGATCAACCCGGTAAAGGTATCATCCAAAATAGTTGAATTCATTTCTGAACAATTACAGAAGACAGAAAAGGAAGGAATTGCATTAGGTTTAAGTGGAGGAGTTGATTCCGCGACACTCGCTACACTAGCGGTCAAAGCAGTTGGACCAAATCAGGTTCACGCTTTATATTTACCGGACCGAACTAGCCAACCAAAATACTCTAGTAACGCACAAATTCTAGCCAGTGACCTGGGTATTATTTTCAATAGACGTGATATTACTGAAAAAGTCAGTGAACAAGGGCCCTACCAGCCACTGATAACAAAAATAATTTCCTCTTCCTCTTATATCAATCGACTAACAATCCGCTTGTCAAGGATCATTTCACTGACTTTTCTTAATACGGAGCCTTACATTTTGGCTTTGGAGGGGGACTCAAACTTGGCTAAACCAATGAAAATCGTCTATAGGGGGACAGTGAAAGCTATTGAAGACAGTTTTAACCTTAAACAGAAAATAAGGAGAAAAATCTTCCTAAACTATGCCGCAAAGAGAAATTTACTTCCAATCGGGGCAACAAACAGGTCAGAAATGCTTATTGGTTGGTTCGTAAAGGATGGTATTGACGACTTAAAGATAGAACCACTTATGGGTTTGTTGAAGAGTCAAGTCCGAGAACTGGCCAAATTCCTGGGCTTACCTTCACAAATCACTACAGAAAGGCCCTCACCAGATATGTTCAAAGGGGCAGGAGACGAAAGGCTGATCGGGATTCCTTACGAGAAGATAGATAAAGCTATTCTTGCCCTTGAGAACAATTGGAAATTAGAAGAACTACCCAACCAATCGATAACTCCTACTGAGTTTAAGAAAGTGAAAAGGATGATCGAGCTATCTAAATCAAAAAGGAGTAACGTCCATATATACCCCTCATTAGAATAACTGTTCGAAAATTGACCTTGAACTGGTTGCACCCACTCGATGAGAGCACATAATTGATTACTGGAGAAGGAATATGTTTTTGTATTCTTTGGTAGAGATCGATCAAAAGCGAGAAAGCCGCTCAATTTAGGTACTATTGATCGTTCACGTCACACAAGTTACACATTAACAAAGTTACCGAAAAAACTCGACTTCACAATTGTTAAAATGACCGAAAAAGCAGAAAAGAAGATCAGAAAGCTCGCCAGCTGGTTAGAGGAATCTCAATCTGCCTATGCCTTAACGGGGGCTGGGGTAAGTACAGATTCTGGAATTCCCGACTTCCGAGGATCCGGCGGTCTATGGACAAAGCGAGACCCAATGGAGGTTGCCTCCAGCCGAGCCCTACACGATCACCCCAGGGACTTTTTCGATTTTTGGACCAATCGTTTCGCCAAGCTAGACAAGGCATCCCCGAACATCACCCACGAAGTATTGGCAGAGCTGGAAAGCAGCGGGCTCTTAACAGGTGTCATCACACAAAATATAGACGGCCTACACGTGGAAGCGGGCTCAGAACAAGTATTCCAGGTACATGGCAACTTCAGGTTCAGCAAGTGCGAAGGTTGCGGAAAAGAGGTACCTACCTACAATATTCTGGAACGGTTCGAGAAAGGCGAAGTTCCTTACTGCAGGGATTGTGGGGAGCTGATTCGCCCAGAGGTCGTGCTGTTCGGAGAGCAACTTCCCGAGGATATCACTCAGGCGGAAGAAGAATTGACCAAGGCCGATCTATTGATCGTTCTGGGAAGCTCGCTGGAGGTGTACCCAGTAGCTTCGTTGGTTCCTCACTTCGAGGCAACAGGTGGAAGGCTCGCCATTATCAACTTAGATAACACACCTTTTGACCCAAGAGCCGAGTTCGTTCATCACGGCGAACTCAGGACGGTAATGACGGGTCTAAGACAAGAGCTTGAACTTAGTTGAGAGAGGGAACTTCCCGCTACTATTCGGCGGATAGCCTGGCGTACAGCAGCGTAACGATAGGATGTAGCTAGGCTTTACGGAGTACCTGATCAGGGGGTCTTAGCGAACCTAGCAATTCGCCCCTCATTCTTCTCGGGCCGGAACAGCTTTTCTGGCGGCTTTATCCTACCTTCAATGGCAAGCACACCGTCCTCTTTCAACACCCGATGAAGCTCCGGCCAAATGGCGTCAAATCCTTCTCCTTTCGCCCGAGCCAGGCCAAAGACAAATATATTATTGAAACTACCGCTATCTACTCCCATGTCAGATGCATCAGATTGGCTAAGCTCGATGTTGTCCATCCCACTGGCATCTATTTTTTTCTGCACATGCTCCACGGCATATGGATTAATGTCAATGACGTGAAGAGAACCGGAAGACCCTACGATGTCGGCCGCCGGAATGGTGAAAAAGCCCGGTCCGCATCCAACTTCAAGTACCTTTTGACCTTTCTCTAGACCGGCTTTCTTCAAAACAGCATGGGGATCTCGAAAAAGACTGTACAAAGTTTCGTGGTAGAATGACATCATTTTGAAGCTAATTTTTTCTACGAGGGACATACTTCCTCCAAAATTTCTTTTTGATTTCTATAAGCAAAACACCAAACTAAATCTCTCAAGATTACCCGGCCAAGCAACAGAATCCCTGTTGGTACCAAAAAAATACCTTAAGCAGGTAGCACCTTATATTATACCCTATCTTCTGCAAGAAGTTCTAACCTCAAGATCTCTATTTTAGTCTATCAGCAGGTTGGGACCCTGCGCTCAGTCGGACTTGCACCGGGCAAATGTAAAGGGAAATATCGTGGTGCGCAAGGACCCCGCTACGAAAGCAGCCCGCAGTCGCTTTTAGATGGCTGGAGTACGTTACACAATCTAGCAACATGAGCTCCCATGCTCATGCGGGATGTTATTAGCGATCCTCCGGGCGAGCGTGGGAGCTCGCCCTGCAAAAAAGATTTTACTATCTTTTTGGATAC